>JANTHB010000003.1 GCA_024762655.1 Bacteroidales bacterium | reverse complement strand
CAACCTGGATCAGGACGGGACGGGACGGGAGAAGTCCCTACCTCTCTCCGCCGCGGAGGGAGGGAAGGTGAAGGAGTTGGACGGATGAAGTTTCTATAAGTGATTTTTAGGTAGAAAATGATTTATGCGATACCTTAAAATGATATAAAGGGATGTTAACAAAAACCAGAAAGATATGAAAACCACACCATTGACAGATATTCACAAAGAAGCAGGGGCTAAGATGGTTCCTTTTGCGGGTTTTCTGATGCCGGTGGAATACAGCGGTATTCAGGATGAACATATTACCGTACGGACAAAACTGGGGGTATTTGATGTGTCCCATATGGGAGAGATATGGGTTCGTGGTCCGAAAGCATTGGATTTTCTGCAGTGGGTTACCTCCAACGATGTCTCCGCCCTGTACGACGGGAAAGTGCAGTATTCGTGTCTGCCTAACGGAAAAGGCGGGATCGTGGATGACCTGCTGGTATATCGTTTCGCCGAAGATGAATATTTGCTGGTGGTGAATGCCTCCAATATCGGGAAAGATTACAGTTGGCTGGTGGAGCGGGGCAAGGAGATGGGGCTTACTGCCGGAAAAGAAATTGAGAACGTCTCCGATGAGGTGGCCCAGCTGGCCATCCAGGGCCCGCTGGCCCTGAAAGCCATGCAAAAGCTGACGGAAGAACCGGTGACGGACATGAAGTACTATACCTTTAAAAAAACAGAGTTTGCAGGAATCCCGGGAGCGATCTTTTCTACTACGGGATATACGGGGGCCGGCGGCTGTGAGGTATATGTTCCTGCGGATAAGGCTGTCCGGCTCTGGAAAGCCGTGATGGATGCCGGGAAAGAATATGGGATCAAACCGATAGGACTCGGAGCCCGGGATACCCTGCGGCTCGAAATGGGATTTTGCCTGTATGGCAATGACATTACCGATGAAACTTCACCCATCGAGGCAGGACTGGGCTGGATTACCAAGTTTGTGGAAGGGAAGGATTTCATCGACAGGGACCTGTTGTGGAAACAAAAACAGGAAGGAGTGGAAAGACGTCTGAAAGGCTTTGTTATGATAGACAGAGGCATCCCCAGGCAGCACTATACGGTTTACAATGAGGCGCATGAACAGATCGGAGAGGTCACCTCAGGGACCATGTCCCCCATGTTGAAACAGGGCATAGGCATGGGATACCTGAAAAAGGGGTATTGGAAAGAAGGAACGCCCGTATGGATCGGCATCCGAAACAAGTTTCTGAAGGCCCGGGTAGTGAAACCTCCGTTTTATAAACCGGAAGACTGACCTGCTTTTATGGAAGAAAAAAAACAAAAAATAGAGGTTTGTTTTTCTCCGTTGTTGTACCCCTTGTATGAACACCCCGACTCCATTGTGGTGGTTGTGGATATTCTCCGGGCCACTTCCTCTATTATTACGGCTTTTCACAATGGTGTGGAAAAACTGATCCCCGTACGGACCATTGAGGAAGCCCGCACCTTTAAAGACAAAGGTTATCTCATTGCGGCAGAAAGAGACGGCAGGATCCTGGATTTTGCCGACTTTGGAAATTCTCCCGACAACTTCACTCCGGATAAGATCAGCGGGAAAACGGTTGTTTACAGCACGACCAACGGGACACAGGCCATCCGTATGGCTGGCAAACATCACCAGGTGCTGGTGGGCGGATTTCTGAATATCTCGGCGATCTCCGGGTACCTGGTCTCCGGAAACAGGAATGTGTTGATCCTGTGTGCCGCCTGGAAAAATAAATTTAGCCTGGAAGATTCTGTTTTTGCCGGTGCCTTAACGGAAAAGTTGCTGAAAACGGGAAGATTCGAGACCATCTGCGACTCTGCCATCGCAGCCCGTGACCTGTGGCTGCTGGCTGAACCGGACCTGGTTTCCTACATTGATAAAGCCGCCAACCGCCAACGTCTGAAAAAACTGGGGCTGGACAATGTTATAGAGTATTGTCATACACAGGACGTTACGGATATTATCCCCGTGCTTGACAAGGACCTGCTGGTGCCGTTGAAAAAAATGTGAAATTGTTAGCAATTTATTTATCAAATATCATGGTTTATTTCTCTTTTTAATGCAATTTTGCAGTATTGGACCTTGGCTATCAACCTAAAGTTATCTGAAAATGAAAAAGCACAACTTTTATGCAGGACCGGCAATTTTGCCGGAGTTTACAATAAAAAATGTTAGGGAGGCTGTCCGTGATTTTGCCGGCACAGGATTATCCATTATGGAGATCTCCCACCGTAGCAAAGAGTTTACGGCAGTAATGGAGCAGGCACAATCCCTGTTTAAGGAATTGTTGGACATTCCGGAGGGTTATCATGTACTCTTTCTGGGAGGTGGCGCCAGCACTCAGTTTACCGTAGCTCCCATGAACCTGATGCAGCGTAAATCCGCTTATCTGAATACAGGTGCCTGGGCCGGCAAAGCCATTAAGGAAGCAAAACTGTATGGAGAAGTGGAGGTGGTTGCCTCTTCCGAAGACAGGAATTTTTCCTATATCCCCAAAGGGTACAAAATTCCGGAAGATGCCGATTATTTTCATATTACGACCAACAACACCATTTACGGGACGGAGATAAAAGAAGATATGGATTCTCCCGTACCTTTGGTGGCGGATATGTCCTCCGATATTCTGAGCCGTCCGGTGGACGTCTCCAAATACGTGCTTATTTACGGTGGGGCCCAGAAGAACCTCGCTCCGGCAGGCGTGACATTTGTCATTGTGCGGGAAGATATCCTCGGCAAAGTGGACCGCAAGATCCCGACCATCTTTAATTACCGTACACACATTGACAAAGGTTCGATGTTTAACACGCCTCCTGTCCTTCCGGTGTATGCTGCCCTGCAGACGCTGATATGGATCAGGGATAATGGTGGCGTAGAAGCCATGCAGAAAAGAAATCATGAAAAATCTTCTTTACTGTACGAAGAAATTGACCGGAATAAATTATTTAAACCCACCATCCTCCATGAGGACGACCGTTCGGTGATGAATGTATGCTGGGTGATGAATGAAGAGTATGCCGAATTGGAAAAACCCTTCCTGGAATACGCCACCGCAAAAGGCATGATCGGAATCAAAGGTCATCGTTCAGTAGGAGGGTTCAGGGCTTCCCTGTACAATGCATTGCCGCTCGGGAGTGTGAAGGCTTTGATCGGGGTGATGCAGGAATATGAATCCAAAGCCTGAAAATCCGTTCAGGAGTTATCATACATAAAAAAATACTGCCATGAAAATTTTAATTGCAACGGTAAAACCATTTGCTCCCATAGCGGTTGAGCAGATACGGGAAATATTTGATCAGGCCGGATATGAAACGGAGGTATTGGAGAAATATGCTTCTCAGGATGACCTGATACATAAGGTAAAAGACGCGGATGGATTGATCGTCCGTAGTGATAAGATTGACAAACAGGTGCTCGACGCTGCCGGACAGTTGAAGATTGTCGTCAGGGCCGGTGCCGGATATGACAATATCGACCTGGAGGCGGCTACGGCGAAAGAGGTTGTGGTCATGAACACGCCCGGACAAAATTCGAATGCCGTAGCCGAACTGGCACTGGGAATGATGGTATATATGGCCCGCAACCTGTTTAACGGAAAACCCGGGACCGAACTGAAGGGGAAAACACTCGGGATTCATGCTTTCGGTCATGTAGGCAGCGAAGTGGCCCGTATTGCCAGAGGCTTTGGAATGGATACGCTTGCTTATGATCCTTTTGTCAGTAAAACGGACATTATCAATGATGGCACCAAACCGGTGGACAGCGTGGAGGAACTGTACGAGAATTCACGCTATGTGTCCCTGCATATCCCGGCCAACGAAAAAACGGTCCGTTCCATTAACTATGACCTGATGAAACGTATGCCCCGGGGAGCTACCCTGGTCAATACGGCCCGGAAGGAAATCATTCATGAAGAAGATCTGTTGCGGATGTTCCGTGAAAGGGAAGACTTCCGTTATGTCTCCGATATTGCTCCCGACTGTGCAGAAACCGTCGCGGCCGAATTTCCGGGACGTTTTTTCTTTACCCCTAAAAAAATGGGCGCCCAGACTGCCGAAGCCAATATCAATGCAGGCGTTGCTGCCGCCCGCCAAATCGTTAAGTTTTTTGAAAAAGGAGATACCAAGTTTCAGGTGAATAAATAATAAAGTCGAAAAGTCAAATAGTCGAAAAGTCAAAAAGTAAAGAAGTCGAAAAGGTATGTTTTTTAATCCTCTTTGTCTTACTTTTGGACCTTTTGACCTTTTGGACCTTTTGACCTTTAGACTCTTAGACTTTTAGACCTTTAGACTTTTAGACCTTTTGACTTTTAGACCCAAAAACAATTACCATGGCAGTATTAAAACCTTTCAAAGGAATCCGTCCTCCGGCCGAACTGGCACCGCAGGTGGCTTCGAGGCCTTACGATGTGTTGAATTCGGAAGAAGCAAGAAAAGAAGCCGAAGGGAATCCGTATTCCCTGCTTCACATCATCAAGCCGGAAATAGATCTGGAACCGGGAATCGACGTACACAGCGAACCGGTTTATGAAAAAGCGAAGGAAAACTACAGGAAGTTTCTGGAAAAAGGATGGCTCAGGCAGGATGAGCGGGATTACCTCTATATATATGCCCAGACATGGCGGGGACGTACGCAATATGGTCTGGTAGGTTGTGCTGCCGTGGATGATTATCTGAATGGTGTGATCCTGAAACATGAATTGACGCGCCCTGACAAGGAGGATGACCGGATGAGGCATGTGATGGTGAACAATGCCAATATCGAACCGGTATTTTTTACGTACAGGGCCGTGCCTGAAATAGACCGCATGGTGGCGACCTGGGTGAAGGAACACGAGCCGGAATATGATTTTATGGCGCCTGACGAGGTAAGACATCAGTTCTGGGTAATCACGGATAGGGAGGTGTCGGAGCGACTGGTGCTTTTGTTCGATACCATTCCTCATACCTACGTGGCTGACGGTCATCACCGTACGGCTGCTGCTGCCCGGGTGGGGCTGGAGAAACGCAAAAACAATTCCGACCACCGGGGAGACGAAGAATATAACTTTTTCCTGGCGGTACATTTTCCTCACGACCAGCTTACCATCATTGATTACAACCGGGTGGTGAAAGATCTGAACGGAATGACCCCGGCAGAATTCGTGGAAAAACTGAAGAAGGGCTTTCAGGTGGAAGAAAAGGGGCAGGAACTATATAAACCCGCCCGGCTGCATGAGTTTTCCATGTACCTGGACGGAAAATGGTATGCCCTCACTGCCAAAGCCGGCACTTATGACGATCAGGATCCCATCGCTATGCTGGATGTGACGATCCTGTCCGAACAAGTACTGAAACCCTTGCTGGGCATTGAGGATCTGCGCCGGTCCGAACGTATAGATTTTGTCGGGGGGATCCGGGGGCTTGGGGAGTTGAAGCGCAGGGTGGATACAGGAGAGATGGCTGTGGCTTTTGCTCTGCATCCCGTTACGCTGGAACAATTGATGAAGATTGCCGATACGGGCAATATCATGCCCCCCAAAACAACATGGTTTGAACCCAAACTCCGAAGCGGACTTGTAATCCATAGCCTTGATGAGTCATGATACGTGAAAATCTGCTGAGGATACGAAAAGAGCTGCCGGACTACGTGACGCTGGTGGCGGTAAGTAAAACGAAACCGGTGGAGGATATCCTTGAAGCCTATCAGGCCGGCCAGCGGGATTTCGGTGAAAACAAAGTGCAGGAAATGGTGGATAAAAAGGATCATTTGCCGGAGGATATCCGCTGGCACATGATCGGCCATCTGCAGACCAATAAGGTAAAATACATCGTGCCTTTTGTGACTCTGATACACAGTGTGGACAGTCTGAAGCTTATGCATACCATACACAAAGAGGCCGTGAAAAGAGATAAGGTTCAGGACTGTCTCTTAGAGATACATATAGCCGAAGAACCTTCCAAATTCGGTTTTGATTTCGGGGATCTACAGGCATTGTTGCACGGAGAAGAATGGGCCGGTCTGGATCATATCCGTATTTGCGGCGTCATGGGTATGGCTACTTTTACCAGCGATGAAGACCAGGTGAGAAGAGAATTCCGATATCTTCATCAGTGCTTTGATACCCTGAAAACCGAAATATTTTCAGAAAAAGATTATTTCAGGGAAATTTCCATGGGGATGTCGGGAGATTACAGGATCGCTGTCGGGGAGGGGAGTACCATGGTGAGGATCGGCACTTTGATTTTCGGAGAAAGGAATTATCTTTAACTGCTGAAACCAAAAATATATTGTTATGGCTGATCTTTCAGTAAAATATCTGGGCCTTGACCTGAAGAGTCCTGTGGTGGCCAGCAGTTCCGGATTGACCGCTTCGGTGGAAAAAATCAGGGAGATGGAAGCAGCGGGTGTGGGGGCAGTGGTGTTGAAGTCCCTGTTTGAAGAACAAATATACTTTGAGAGCACCCTGCACCTTGAAGAATCCGACTATCCCGAAGCAAGTGATTATCTTCAAAACTATGTCAGGGATCATGCAGTGGGAGAGTATCTCAGTCTGATCGAAGAGGTGAAAAACCAGACTTCCCTGCCGGTAATTGCCAGTGTAAATTGTGTGTCGGTATCCGAGTGGGTGGATTTTGCCAGAAAAATCGAAAGTGCCGGCGCTGATGCGCTGGAACTGAATGTCTTTATCCTTCCTGTATCCACAGAGAAAACGGGGGATGACTATGAAAAAATTTATTTTGAACTGGCCGGCAAACTTAAAAGCCTTATGCATATCCCGCTGACCTTTAAGCTGGGACGTCAGTTCACCAACCTGAATTATCTGGTAGCGCAACTGGCATACCGCCAGGTAAAGGGGGTGACCCTGTTCAACCGTTTCTATGAGCCGGATATAGATATTAACAAGCTCCGTCTTGTGTCGGCCGGTGTGTTCAGCAAGCCGGAAGAACTTCGCCAGACCCTTCGCTGGATCGGGATCCTTTACGGTCAGCATGATCAGCTTGATCTGGCTGCTTCTACCGGGGTGCATGATGTCGAAGCAGTTATAAAACTTTTACTGGCAGGTGCAACCGTCACCCAGGTATGTTCCGTATTGTATGAAAAAGGTATATCTTATATTCATACATTGAATGATGGACTTTCCCGCTGGATGGATGACAAGGGGTTCGGGAAGATTGAGGATTTCAGGGGAAAACTGAGCTATAAAAACCTGAAAGACCCCGTGATGTATGAGAGGTCACAGTTTATGAAATTTTTCTCCGATTATCATTAGACTTCTTGAATGGAGAGTTTTGGAGGAGCTCCTATTCCCCGGTCATCTGAAGGTTTTCTTCAAGCACTTTTATCATTTCATGATACAAAGATGCCTTATCCGAAGCAGGTTTGATCCTGTGGCTTTGTTCTTTGAAATATACAATGTGTTGTTTCAGCACTTTTTTATCCTGCAGGAAAGGCAGGGCATTTTCTATAACAGTGAAGGCTTCCAGAGCCGTCATATAGTCGCCCTCCAGAAAGAGTTGCAAAAAAACCTGAATGTAGGCCGAAAAATCAAGGCCCGATTGCCAGCAGGCGGCGACTATTGCCTGTTTCTTATCCTGATCTGATATATCCTGTAATGCAGTTATCAGAGAATCAACGGCGGCCTGACTCTTCAAGTCTCTGATAAGGGCTACGATCGCATGGGTGATGGCCGGAGCGTCGGTTTGTGAATAAAGTTTCATCACGGCAGAAATCAGCGCCGGGTTCCCGCTGTAACGGATCTCTTTAATGACGGACAGTACCACATCGTCATGTGCCGAAAAAAGCTGCCTGATAAGTTGCCGGTTCTGTCGGTCCGTCTCTCTTTCTGCCATGATAATTTTTTTGCAAAAATAGAAAAATCAACTTAGTTATGCGGATAAGCCTGCATCATTCTTTGAACCTTTTTTAAAATGCTTCGTATAATCCCGCAGAAAGAATAAAAATTAAGGATTTTTTTAATTCTAGGATTCCCAACAGAGCATGCAGATAAATTGTGATCTTTGAAAATAAATTTATCCTGATAAAAACGACATCTTGCATGTATCAGAATATCAGAATATTATAAATGAAGAAAAGATTATAAATTTTTTTTATGGTCATTAGAAAAAAAGTATTAATTTTACTTTGGTATTATTTCATTATGAATGTTGAATAAATTTCTTGTTTATGAAACTAAAAATGATTCAAAGAGATTTAATCCGTGTCTTTTTATTAGCCTTGATTGCTGTTTCCTGGGTAAGTTGTAAGTCTGGGGAGAAAAAGGAACAGGCTGAAGAAAATGCGGTAGAGGTTGATGTCTCACAATTGAACGATGAGATGTTTAAGGATATCAACGAAGCGAAGCAGATTTTTTATTCGTTGCCTTCTCCTCTGGAAACAGCCATGCTGATAAAATCTACAGGGGTGGGCTACAATGAAGACTTGCTGAACGATGTGGATAATGTAACCAAATATTCAACCTCTAAAAGTATGGCACTGAATCTGGGCATTTATACCTGTGATCTTAGCTTTGCCAGTCTTTATGATCAGACCCAGTCGTCCATCGATTATATGAACGCAGCCAAGAAAATGGCTGACGGTCTCGGCATCCTGGATGCGATCAGCCAGGAGAACATCGATCGTCTTGAAGAAAATATCAATAACAGGGATGTGATCATGGATATTATCTCCGAGACCTTTATGAATTCCAGTTCTTATCTCCAGGAAAATGACCGTTCGGCCGTAGCAGCCATCGTGCTGGTAGGCGGCTGGATGGAAGGCCTTTATATCGCGACCGAACTGGTTCCCGATACGGCCAACCTCGAAAACAACAAACTGGTGCATAGGATTGTGGATCAAAAACTGTCTTTGAATATCGTTGAACGTTTACTGAATGACAATAAAGATAATCCTGACATACAGGCCATCATGAAAGACATAAATGAAATAAAAGCCATTTATGACAAGATCCCTATGACGGCCAGTTCCTCCTCTGAAACTTCTACCAACGATCAGACTCATGTTACGACCATCAAGTCGGCCTCTAATTATAAAATTACTTGGGCCATATTCAATGAATTAAAGGAAAAAGTGAAAGTTATCAGAAATAATTATATTTCATAAAATTTATACCTATGAAACGAGTATTTATTCTGTTGTTATTTATATCGGCCTCTTTTTTCGTTCTGTCCACCCAGAATAGCCAGGCGCAGTGTAAAGGCTTTGCTAAGAATGTTTGTAAGCTCGAGTTGGTGCCTTTTACCCATGATGGGAACTATCATGCGGCGGTGTTGACAGAGGGGGAAGAAGCGGAATTATATAAAACTTTTTATTCCGACCAGGAATACAGAGTAGCTGTTTGCGGTTCGGATAATCTTCCTGAAATTGAATTTAAAGTGATGGATGCCGCTCAGAATGTATTATACAGTAATAAAGATCATGATTTCTCCAAAACATGGGACTTTAAACTGGAATCCAGTCAGCAGCTGAAAATTGTCGTAAAAGTCCCGTCCCGGGGGGATAAGTCAAAGGAACCGGCCAGTGGCTGTGTGGCCATCATGTTTGGTTTCAAGGTGAAGTAAAAGAGAAAATCATACCTTCGGAATTATAAATCAACCTGCATCTTCATGCAGGTTTTTTTTATAGTTTTCCCCTGAGATAACGGGCAGTATGTGAGTTTTTATTACGGATAAGTTCTTCCGGGGTGCCCCGGAAAACGAGATCGCCTCCTTTTTCTCCTCCTTCAGGGCCCAGATCGATGATCCAGTCGGCTGCTTTGATGACATCCGGGTTATGCTCAACCAGGATGATGGTGTTGCCGTGTTCGATGAGTGCGTTAAAAGCCCCCAGCAGTTTCCTGATGTCGTGGAAATGCAGGCCGGTGGTAGGTTCATCAAAAATGAAAAGCGAATGTGTGTTGCGGTTTTCTTTCTTCAGGAATGAGGCCAGTTTGACGCGCTGGCTTTCTCCTCCGCTCAATGTATTGGAAGGTTGTCCCAGATGAATATATCCAAGCCCTACGGAAGAAAGCGTTTTTAACTTTTCAATGATTTTTTTCCCCGGGGTAGACCGGCCTGTTCCGAAAAAGTCAATGGCTTCATCCACGGTCATTTCAAGGACATCGTAGACGGATTTTCCTTTGTATGTCACCTCGAGGATCTCGGGTTTAAAACGTTTTCCGTGGCAGCTTTCACAAATTAGCTCCACGTCGGCCATGAACTGCATCTCTACATGGATGACCCCTTCGCCCTGACATTCTTCACACCGCCCTCCTTCTACATTGAAAGAAAAATGGGAAGGAGTGAAGTGGTTGACTTTTGCAGCAGGTTGTTCGGCGAATAGTTTCCGTATATCATCGTAAGCTTTGATATAGGTGACGGGATTGGACCGGGAAGATTTACCGATGGGGTTCTGGTCCACCAGTTCGACACGGTCTATCCGGTCCAGGTCCCCCTGAATACCGAGGTGACTTCCCGGCTTTTTTCCTGTTTTCAGGAACCTGCGGCTCAGGGCAGGGTAGAGGATGTCTCCTACCAGCGTGGATTTTCCGGAGCCGCTTACGCCGGTAACTACGGTCATGATTTGCAGCGGAAATTTAACATTGATGTTTTTGAGGTTGTGCTCGCTGGCCCCGGTGACTTCAATATAACTGTTCCATGGCCTTCTGACGGCAGGCACCTTGATCTGTTCTTCTCCGGTGAGATATTTTCGGGTGAGGCTGTTTTTTGCCTTGAGCAGCCGGTTGACTGAGCCCGCGAAAACAACCTCGCCGCCCAATCTTCCTGCCAGGGGCCCCATATCAATGATATGGTCGGCGGCACGTATGAACGATTCGTCATGTTCAACCACCACAACCGTATTCCCCATGTCTCTCAATTCCTCAAGCACACGGATCAGCCGGTGGGTGTCTCTGGGATGCAAACCAATGCTGGGCTCGTCCAGGATATATAAAGAACCTACCAGGCTGCTCCCAAGCGATGTGGCCAGGTTGATACGCTGTGACTCTCCTCCGGAGAGCGTGGAAGAAAGACGGTTCAGGGTGAGGTAACCCAGTCCAACATCCATCATGTAACGGAGACGGTTGGTGATCTCTGTCAGGATCCGCCCGGCTACCTTCTTTTCGTAGTCGGTCAAGGACAGATTCTCAAAGAAATCCAATAACTTCTCTACCGGGAGATCAACCAGGTCGGGGATGGACTTTCCGTTGATCCGGACCCAGGAGGCTTCTTTCTTAAGACGAGTGCCGTGACATACAGGACAAACGGTTTTGCCCCGATAGCGGGAGAGCATCACCCTGTATTGTATCTTGTATTTTTTTTCTTCCAGATAAGAAAAAAATCGGTTGAGTCCCTCAAAATACTGATTCCCGGTCCAGATCAGCCTTTTTTGTTCTTCGGTCAAGAGGTAATACGGCCGGTGAACGGGGAAATCAAATTTCGGCGCATGATAGATCAGGGCTTCTTTCCATTTTTTCATTTTCTCTCCGCGCCAGCAGACGATGGCGTCTTCATAGACGGATAAACTTTTATCCGGGATCACAAGGTCTTCGTCAATACCTATGATTCTTCCATATCCTTCGCATTCCGGGCATGCTCCCACCGGACTGTTAAAGCTGAACATGGCGGTTGAAGGTTCTTCGAACGTAATCCCGTCCGCTTCGAAGCGACTGGAAAAATCTCTTTCAAGGGTTTTTTTTTTCCTGAAAATGACGACCCTGCACCGGCCTTCACTGACCTGAAAAGCGGTCTCGGCCGAGTCGGTGATCCTGGACAGGGTATCCTGGTCGTCCATGGCGACCAGCCGATCTATCAACAGCGGTATGATTTCCAAAGAGTCCGGGGTTTCATTTTTTTCCAGAATTTCTTCTATGGAGACCGCTTTTCCCCTGTGGAAGAGCCGTGAAAAGCCTTCTTTCATAAAAAAACGAAGCTGATCGGGAAGTTTATCCGGGTCATGACAGGAAACGGGTGCGATGATTGCACTGCGGGTTGCGCAGCCTTCGCGGAGCAAAAAATCCGCAACGTCCTGTGCCGTATCTTTTTTTACCTCCCGCCCCGAAACCGGAGAGATGGTTTTTCCGATACGGGCATACAGCAGTTTAAGATAGTCATAAAGCTCGGTGCTGGTTCCCACGGTAGACCGCGGGTTAGAGCTGTTTACTTTTTGTTCAATGGCAATAGCGGGGGGTATCCCTTCAATAAAGTCAACATCCGGTTTCTGCATGCGTCCCAGAAACTGCCGGGCATAAGCGCTAAGACTCTCAACATACCTGCGTTGTCCCTCGGCATAAAGGGTGTCAAAGGCCAGAGACGATTTTCCCGAACCGGATAATCCCGTGATCACAGTAAGCCTGCCCAAAGGGATTCTGACGGTGATGTTTTTCAGATTGTGTACCCGTACCCCTCTGAGTTCGATGTAAGGATCCTTACGATTTCCGGTCTCTGGCATAATAATTGATGAAGAATACAAAAGTAGTACAATTAACAATATTTAACGAATGATTCAAGGGTTGCATTTTGATGTTTCGCGTTTTTTTTGTTATTTCGTACATCCTGTAATGTAAAACCTTGTAAACACAAATGCCTATCGAGAGACCTTTACGCTGAACTAACCAAAAAGGAGAGAACATTGGCACTGAAACATTTATCCGACCAGGAATTGGTCGTGCGTTACAGGAAAGGAAGTCAGGAAAGCATAGAGGTACTGATTAACAGGCATAAAAACAAGGTTTATACCTATATCCTGATGACAGTGAAGAATGCGGCCCTGGCCGAAGATCTTTTTCAGGATACTTTCATCAAAGTGGTCCAGTCTCTTGACGCCGGGCGTTACCAGGAGAACGGACGTTTTCTGTCCTGGGTGATACGCATCGCCCATAATCTTATTATAGATTATTACAGGAAACAAAACAAGATGAATACTTATTCCAACGATGATTATGAAAATGATCTGTTCAACAACCAGAAGCTTTCTGACATGACGGTGGAAGAGGAGATTGTACGGGAACAGATCTATGAGGATGTTAGAAAACTGATTGACTATTTGCCGGAAGAACAGAGGGAGGTAGTGGTCCTCAGACATTATGCGGGTTTGAGCTTTAAGGAGATTGCAGATCATACCAACGTAAGTATTAATACTGCTTTGGGCAGGATGCGCTATGCATTGATCAATATGAGAAAGATGATCGAGGAAAAGAACCTGAACCTGACCCTGCAGTAAAAAAAATATTTTTTCATACTAATTTATTCCGGGCTGACGTTGTATTTAATGAACATAAAAAATAAGTCAGCCTATGAAGGATCATTCTACTTTTCATTTACATCTTCCCGGTCAGAAACACCCGCATGGATTCTCTCCTGCTTTAGAGGAGGAGAAGGAAGCGGAGGCAGAAATGGACAGGGAACTTGACCGTATTCTCGGACCGGCCGTAAGAATAAAAGCACCTGACGTTATGCTGCGGAGGCTCTTCTTCAGGATCCGTATGTTGTCTCACAGAAATTAGCAGGGGATTATTCTGTCACGTGAAAGAACCGTGTAGCTGTGATCACGGCTGCTGCTATACCGGCAGTTTCTGTTCTCAGTCGTGAATGCCCCAGTGATACCGGTATGTAATTACGGAGGAATGCCAGTTCCAGCTCTTTACGGCTGAAGTCCCCCTCCGGACCGATCAGCAACAGGATGTGATCTGAGTTGATGGCATCGGAAAGATGTCGAGAAGCTTGTTCGTGTGTGCAACAGTGGGCAATCAGTTTATTTCCGGAAAAAGGTTGTTGAACAAATTCGGAAAAAGGAGTCATTGTGTTCAGCCTTGGCATGAATGCCTGGCCTGATTGTTTCATTGCTGCTATCGTGACTTTCTCCATACGGTCGCGGCGGAGCCTGTCCCGCTCCGAATGTTCACAAAGCAACGGCGTGATCTCATCTACTCCCGTCTCCACCGCCTTCTCCAGAAAGAACTCGAAACGATTCATGTTTTTAGGGGGGGCAAGGGCTATATGCAGGAAATAAGGAGCCCTCTTTTCAAGGTGTACGTGACGGGTTATGCCGATCGCCACCCTGCGCGGATCCGCTTTGCTAATTGCTCCTGTATATATGTTTCCCTTTCCGTTCAGAACCTGTACTTCATCACCGGTTTGCAAACGTAATACCCGCACGGCATGGGTGGATTCGGAAGGATCCAGCAGAATTTCCTTATCATGTATTTGCCCGGCGTAAAAGGTATGCATGGGAGAAATTCCGGATTATTGAATGTTTTTACTTATCCTTTTTTATCTTTTCCAGGCTGGACACAGGCCGGATAAATGCATCACGATAACCCATATTGTGAATTTCAGGGAGCACTTTCAGGGCTTTGGAGTATCCGTGATAATTCCCGACGGAATACCGGACAAAGCCGTCTTTGCAGGCCCAGGCACGTATGTCTTTCAGCGTTTTAAAAGCTCCTTTATAGGGCGGTTTGCGAAGGGCAAGGAACTGGATGGTATAATAGGGGATGTTATCTGTGATATATTCACTTCGTCCTACGTATTTTTTCTTTGTCTGCACCGGTTTGTGTAAAAGATCACTCAGGGCAGGATCATCAATGACCCGTGCCTGGCTGAAGCCCAGTTCAATGAGTTTGGTAAGCAATTCGATGGCCCTGCTTTTCTCCTTAAAAGATCCCAGCGTATAATAGTATTCCCCGTTTACCTTATCAACCTTCACATAAGTCAGTTCTTCCATGTTAAAATGGTAGAAATAACCATCGGGTAATTTATTCTTTGTTTTAATGACCAGGATCGAGTAGCTCAGTTTATCTTTTCCTGTAGCATATTCAGGTATAAAATATTCCGGTTTGTATTGAGTAGTTGTATCGGAACGGAGCAAGCGGATGTCCACTCTTCTGGATTGTGCCTCTATGGCTTCTTTCGTCTGCTTGCCTTTTTTCAGCGGTACGACCCTGATCTCGCCGATCCCTCTCAGGGTGAACCGGCTTTTTGAAATACCGAGTTTGGTGAAGAAGTTGATAACCTCTCTGGCTCTTTTTACCGACAGTTTTTTGTTATAATCTTCCGTACCCGTCGTATCGGTCATTCCGACGATCTCGAATTTCAGTGTAGGATACTCTTTCAGGAAAACCGCTATCTGTGTAAGATGTTGACGTGCTTCTTCGGAGAGTTGGTATTCGTTCAGTTTAAAATATACCGACCTGGTAAAGAATACATTCCCCTGGTTGACCTGGCGGGGAGTCAGACGGGTTTCCACTGCCAGGAATGGACGGGGATAATTTTCAGGGATGGTAATGGTTTCCGTTACATTCTTGTAGCGGTCACTGCTGACGGAGATCTTGTAGGTGCCTGGTAAGAGTTCCGTCTTATATTGCCCGGCAGAGTCGGGCACGGGTTTGGCAAGGACTTTGGTTCCGGAAGTGTCGGAAATAGTGACCGACAGGGATGGGTCGGCTTCTCTGGCTCCGTCTTCACAGATCAGGGTACCCTTGACGGTTATACGGGTTATTTTTCCGGGAGGAATAATATGTATTTTATAGATATCCCAGGTATTGACCGGCCCTTCCCGGGTGATCATAGAGACCAGCGCCGTATCCCCGTTGCCCAGGGGGAAATAATCCCTGTTTTCATCCGTGGTGTTGACAGGATATCCCACATTGACCGGTTTGGACCAGCCCCCGGATCTTTTCTTTTTAGAATAGAATATATCAAACCCACCCATGTTGTAATGTCCCTGAGAGGCGAAGTACAGGGTCTGTCCATCGGCCGTTATATGGGGGTTATCTTCGAGGAGAGGAGTGTTTATTACCGGTCCGAGGTTCACCGGTTCTCCCCAGCGACCGTCAGCGGTTCTTTCAGACAGGTAGATATCCAGGCCACCCCGGCCTCCGTCCCTGTTGCTTGTAAAATAAAGGGTTTTGCCATCTGACGAAATGCAGCAGGATGATTCCCAGTATTTTGTATTGATATTCCTGCCGAGTCTTTTCATCGGAGTCCAGGCTGTATCCTTGTGGTAGCTGACCCAGAGATCGGCTCTGCCACCCTCTTCCTTGTATAGGAACAGGGTGTCACCCGTAAAGGATAAGGCCACCGCCCGACTGTCGTCGCCGGCGTGGAGCTGGGTAGTGATATCTACGGGGTGGCTCCAATCGTTTCTTATCTTCCTGCTGTACATAATGGCTTTGTTGCTTCCGGGCATAGCCGTGTATACAAGCACTTTCCGGTTTTCTGAGACCACCGGGTTCAGATTTTTCCGGTAAGCATTGATTTTATCCGGCAGTTTTTCCTTTTTCACAATTACCGGATGTTGTTCCATGTCATGGGCATGCGAGCAATTCTTGATCTGTTGCCGCACAAAATCTGTATAAAACATCTGAGGGTTATGAAAACGGGAGGTGGCCGAAAGGAATTTCTTGTAATAATACACCGCCGAATCGGTGCGGTTGAGCAAGTGGTAAGCTGAACCTATGTAGAAGAGTACATCTACAGGGGCATGGGTTTCCTTGTAACTGTATGAATAATCAAAGGTGGTCTTTTTACTGGCTTTGATAAGCCAGGGTATGGCCTCTTTGACATACCCGTCCATGTTCAGATAACAGATACCTACTTTATATTGGTAGTTGTAGTTGTCAGGGGCAAAATCCACCAATAGCTTGTATAAAGGAAGGGCTTTTTCATAATCTTCATTATAGAGCAGAATGGATTCTGCCTCATTGAAAACGGATCGGATCTCTTTGGAAGAAACGGTTTGTGATACCAGCGGCCGGGGCAACAAGAGAAAAAAACTAAAGAAAACAAACAGGTTGGCTCTCATCATGCCGATTCTAAGTAGTTTGATAGCAAAGATATAAAAAAGTCAAACATTTGAATAAATAATGAAATTATAAAATAAGTCTTCCCGGGAATCCTTACATTTACTTTTTAAAAAATAAAAGGAAGAGGATCGTGAAAATAGGTTTATTATCGGATACGCATGGTTACATTGATCCGCGATGGGCCTCTGTTTTCAGGGATGTGGATGAGATCTGGCATGCCGGCGATATAGGCACGTTGGAAGTATCTGATTATCTGTCTTCGCTAAAGCCGTTCAGGGCTGTTTACGGAAATATTGACGGTCAGGAAATAAGAAAGCGTTTTCCCGAAAAACTTCGTTTTACCTGCGATAAGACAGAAGTGTTGATGATACACATAGGGGGCTATCCGGGTCATTATGACCGGAGGGTCCGTGATGAATTACGGTCTGATCCTCCCGGATTGTTCATCTCGGGGCATTCTCATATCCTGAAGGTAATGTTTGATAAAAGCCTGGGTTTTCTTCATATCAACCCCGGAGCTGCCGGAATATCCGGCTTTCACAACAAACGTACTGTTGTGCGCTTTGTGATCGAAGACGCTGATATCCGGGATCTGGAAGTGGTCGAGATGGGGCCCAGGGGACGGATTGTTTCCGGAAACCCCGTTTGAGAAGTTCTATTCCGAAGGATTCTTTTCCCTGAGCATCTGCATCTTTCTTAAAAACATGACTTTTTTTCTTTCGACCCCGGCCATAAATATATAAGGTGCCAGGTTTCCCCCTGATCTGAGTTTCCGCTTGCTCTCTTTGAGAGAGGTCAGAAGGTTCATGAAATTGCCGTTGGAGGAGATAGCCTGCAACACCCCAGGTGTGTATGCAAAATAGTAGTAGTTTCTGCTACTGAGTTTCAGATACAGGTCGAAGATATCACCGCTGCGTTTTTTCTGTACTTCCAGATACCCGTCAACGGTCACATTCAAGGGATGGCCGTCAATATTTCCCAGGCCGATCTTACCGACCGAGACATAAGAGCCCGTTTCATGGTTCCATTCCAGGGTGACATCCGAGAGGAACAGCGTATGTTTTTGTTCTTCCGGCACGGCGGGCAACTGACCGAACATTTTCATCTCCTGGATATCCGCTTTGCTGGTTTTGGAAGAAGGACCCAGTAAACCCAAAATCCTCTCATACCAGTCACTGCGGATATCTACGGGTTCCAGGCTGGTCAGCGAATCAATCTCTCCTGCCATGATGTTTAAGGCTTCGGGATCAAAATAAAAATCCAGTCCGATCATTACGTGCAGACTGATCTTGTTACTGTCGTCCATTTCCTGCAGGATGGTGCCGGGAGAGATGATTTTTACACGGCCGAAACGAACGCCCAGGTTCAGCAACCCTTCACCGTATAGCTTACAATAGTTCCTGTCCAGAGAGAGATAGTTGCCTGAAACCGAAGGATCATGAACCTTTTCTTCGCTGCCTATCCGGTATTCTCCGGATTTCTTATCATAAGACAGCACTCCCTGTGCCGAACTGACGGGTGTGTCGCTATAGTTTTTGCGGGAAGACAGAAAAGCCGGATAAATATGGGTGGAGTCGTTGGTGATGAAGTGCCCGCTGTAAATTTTCTTTTTATGCATATCCAGCATCTGCTCTCCAACAGGTATCAGTATGTTGTTGGGATCGATCTCGGTAGAGAAAGCCAGGTAATGGTCCCGGATGTCCCGGCATGGATGCACTACCTTTACGCCACCTGTAAACAACAGATGTTCCCGGTTGGAAGAGAGTTTAACTTTTCCCGTATAGGCAAAGTCGGGACTAAGCATAAAGTGAGTTTCAGGAGACAGGGTGGTCTCTGCACGGGTATGTAATGAGTCATCCACACGGATGTCCGTAAAAAAGATGTCTTCGGTCTCCCCGTTTTCTTGCGTATATTTATAAAGTCCAGATCCCTCAAAGCTTTTTCTGGAGTATATATCCAATCTGGCTGAATCCAGCGTATAGGTGTTGGCTGCTACGAGCCGGGCATCTTTCAGTTGCTTGAGGTATCCGTTCGGTCCGATCCCCACGCTCGTGTCATCGGGATAGAGCAGTGCATCTGCTACCTCCACGAAAGTCGTATGGAAGGCCTGTATGGTACCCTGACTGACATTAAACACAGCAGAATCTGAATAGAATCCGAGGGTATCAGCCTGAGGGTACAGGGAGATAAACGTAGGCATCTTCAACCACTTCCCGGAAATAAGAGCAGGGTCATTTCCCAACAGATAAGGGTCATCGGAGGTTTTGTGATTGGTCAGGAAAATTTGTTTGTTGCCATAATCAAACGTAAAGGCGTCCAGGGAGGTGATCCACTGGATATCGGGAAATTCTATATGCAAGGTATCGTAGAGGCTTTCAAATCTTGCTGTCTGTTCGGGGACATTAATATCGGATCTTGTCCGGAAAGCATGCATGCGATCATTTTCTCTCCGATTTATTCCGGGGAGGATAAAATCAGAGGTGTCTGCCGCAGCATGAGTGTCTGTCAGGAGAAAATTTCCGGAAGACACTTCTGCTCCCGGGAACAGTAAGGTTCCCTCTGCGGAGAGATAATCCGGAGTGAGGATCATGTCTCCGTCAAGTCTGAACAAAGTATCGAAGAGAGAAATATCCGCAGAGGTTTTATGGATATGAAAGGTGTCTTCTTTGGGAAGCCATTTAACCGATACATCCCGGGCTTTTACGTCGGGGTACCGTGTGCCTTCGTGGGTGGCTGCAACGGTAAGGTCATGGGCGTCGGCGACCATAGAGTCCGGGAAAAAGGAAAAATGATCCGAAAGGACTGTGGTAGTGAGATATTTTAATTTTCCTGCACCCTCCAGCCCCTGATTACTCAGTCCCACATCGTTAAAAAATCTCCCTTTGCCGTTATACACAGGAATTCCGTCTTCCGGTAACTGGGAGACAAAACCCAGCGAGTTGTCCGGTTGTACCTCCAGGTTCTGGGGTATTGGCGGGAAGATTTTCCCACTGACAAAATCGCCTTTGAAAACGAGATCTTTTTTATAAAGGTTATTCAGGGAGTAAAGCGTGAAAGGCCTGATAATAAAATGAAAGTCTTTCCGGGTGTAGATACTGTCGTACACAGAGGCTTTGTTGTAAAAGACAAAGGAGCTGTCAATACTTTGAAAATAAGGAAATTTGTCGTAATGCTTCCGTCCGGATTTATTGTCGGGGTTGTCTATGTATAAATATCCCGTAACTACTTCCAGGGTGTTTTTTATTTTCTCGGGGACAGGGTTGCCGAGGTCATCCACGCTGTCTCCAAAGGCGGTGAGCCTGACCGAATCGATCTGAAACAAATCTATCTTGAAGGTGTCATAGTCAAAGAAAAAATTTTTTCCGTCCAGAACGGCCATGCCTGCCTGTATTTCTCCGTCAAAACTGAAACACCGGTTACGGTGCATGATGATCCGGTGGCCTGCCGGATAGATGGCGACATCCTGGGAGTCGCTCAGAAAAATCGTCGGCACGCCATTGATCGTCATATCGAAATTGTGCATATCAATGACGGCATTGTCAACGGGAGCCCGGGTGCGGGAGAGGAAAGACATCACATCGTAGTCTATTTTTCCGCCGAAAGCATCCAGATAATCATACAATTCTTTTTTTAACTTCACCTCACCTGTTTCGGGATTATAAAAAACAAACCCTTCCACGGCCAGGTGAACAAGCAACCGGCGTACCTGGTATTCCGGTTTTTTCATCCATTTGGCCAGTTCATCCACAGGAAATTCATCCGAATAATACCATTCGGAAAATTTCTTCAGTAAATACAATGGATTCATGGCATCCATTGCCTGCATTCGGTAATAGGTTTTTGCATTAAAAAAATTCGTCGACCAGAACTTTCCTGTCCCTATGGTGGTTCCCCGTAAACGGGTGAACAATGCCCTGTTTTCTTCAGCTTTCCAAACAAACCTGTTGGCCTGGATGTTTAGTTTGTGGTACGTGTCATAATAAGGACTTTGGGTCATAGGGTCTTCTGTCTGATACAAGGACACTTCACGGTTTTTATTGTCGTAAACAAACGCTATATTGGGGTGGAAAATAGAATCCCGGTCCAGGAAAAATGCAACATTCGTTTTACGCCCGGATACTCTGTCTTTCATAATGGCAAAAAACAGGGATCTCACTTTCAGCTGTAACGTGTCATTCCGGTAAAAGCACAGAGTGGCAGGTTTGTATATGTTTCCTGTTCCCTTAACTACAGCTCCCTGCATAGAAAAACCTCCTTCGTAATCCACGTTGGGAAACAGGTTTTTTATTTTGAAATGTTTGATATAAGAATCAAATTTTGGAAAAGTCGCTCTTGAGGAAGCGGAAATGTGTGTGGTTTTATCATCAAAAGTGCCCAGGATAGGTTGACTGAAATATACACGGTTGACAAAGGAGACGCTGTCGATGTGATACCCGTTTTTGGTGAGAGTGATGGTGTATGCCGGCAACCGGGCAAATACCGAATCTCCGGGATAACCGGATCTTTCCCAGGTTACTTTCCCGGATTCACCGTACCAGACTGCGTGGTAAGGATCATACTTCCCGGACGTTTCATCGATCATGATACTGTCTCTTTGCGCATAACAGGTCAGGGTTGTCTTTCCAACCTGGATGAAAAAACCGTTTTGGAACCGGAATTGATAGGATGTTGGTTTGACGGTCCATCTTACGGCCCGGTTGTTGGCAAGATCATAGGACTTTAAAAAATTCAGAACACCCGACAGGTATTTCTGAATATATCTCAATTGTGAGTGTTGATTGTCAAGAAAGTAGACCAGGCCATTGTCCCAATTATCAAAATAGGAATCATCCGGATATTTGTCGGAGAGGTATAAAACGGTCCCGATATAATCCATGAAATAAGGGGTCTGTTTGGCACGGCGGCTTTTTAGCCGGTTCAGGATGTAAAGAATACGGGCTCTTTTCTCAGCGGTTACCGTTGCCGAGTCGGAAGAAATCATCCCGATAAACCGGGAAACCTCCTGTTTCTGTTCCTCATTAAGGTGGCTGAGGGACATGAAGGAGCTGAAAGCACTGGCAAAACCCGTAGTGTCTTCGGGGAAGGGTTTAGAGGATTGTGACCGGCCGGGCGTTCCCAGTAAAAAGGTTAACAGGATAAGAAAGAGAAAGCGGAGAAAAGATGCCGGTGTGTGATCAGGTTCTGTCATCGGGATAACCATTGCAATAATTCCAATATCAGGTTAAAGATATGAACTGTTATCCGTATTAAAAAATCAACCCCGGGAGGAACGCAAAAAACCTATTCTTTACAGACCCTTACGAAACCTTGCTGGCTTGAAAATCAACGGGAGGTGCCGGGGGTTAGAAAGAACGGATAATTGCATAGAAATCATCTGCTTTCAGGGAAGCTCCGCCGATCAGTCCTCCGTCCACATCCGGGTTGGAAAACAGTTCGCCGGCATTGGAAGGTTTGCAGCTGCCGCCATACAAGATGGTGGTGTCTTCGGCTACCTGTTCCCCGTATCTGTTGTTAATAAGACTACGGATGAAGGCATGCATTTCCTGAGCCTGTTCCGGAGTGGCGGTAACACCCGTACCTATTGCCCAGACCGGTTCGTAGGCGATGATGATCTTCCCGAACTCTTCTTCGGAGAGGAAAAACAAAGCGTCTGAGATTTGGGTCTTCACGACCTCAAAGTGTTGTTTGGCATTGCGTTCTTCCAGCACTTCCCCGCAACAGAATATAGGGATTAGATCATTTTCAAGTGCCAGCTCTGTTTTTTTCTTCAGGATAGCGTCGGTTTCGCCATAATATTGCCGGCGTTCGGAATGACCGATGATAACATACTCGGCGCCTGTTGAACGGACCATGGCTGCCGAAACTTCACCGGTGTAAGCACCGGCAGCTTCGGCTGCACAGTTCTGGGCCGAGAGTTTTACTTTTCCGGTATCAATGCGTTTGGCCAGTTCGGATAGATGAATAAACGGAGGGGCAATGATCACATCAGTGTTTTCCGGGGTGCCCCCGGCTACAAGTTTATCTACCGCTTCTGCCAGTTGAATACCTTCTTGCAGGGTCTTATTCATTTTCCAGTTTCCGGCTACAATATTTTTCCTCATGTTCTTGTTTTTTAGGATGATTTATCAGAAAGTCCAAAAATATAAATTATCCCTGTTTTATCAATCAAAAATAGGAATTGTTTCTTCTTTATCCGTTTTTGACTTTTCCTGACGGCAGTATCAGGCGAAAAATTGCCGAAAGCAGAAGCAACCCTGCCGTTAACAGGAGAAGTAACCGGAGGTCTGCCTTTTTTTGCAAAGCGGTTACCTGACGGGATAACAAGTCCTTGTTTAAGGTTTCGGGATCAGGGATATCGCGGTAGTGCCATTTGCCAAGGATGGTGCCTTCTTTTATCAACAACAGGCCGGGGTTGGACCGGATAATGGTTTTACAGGTAGTTTCATCCGTATTACAGAACGTAAAGGAAAAACCCTTTTCAACAAGCTTGTCGGTTTCCTCCGGCCCCGAAGGAGTGAGCACATAAAACCCATACCCTTTGTCAGGGGCAAAGACGGATATTCTCCATGCTTTCTCAAGCCCGTCAACGTTGGCTTCGGACAGGTCATAGGAGACGAGTAGAAAGGTGTAGCCCGGGTCTTGCAATATCCCGTCTGTGATGTCTGTTCCATCCTGCCGCAGAATACTGAAATCATGAATGGGTGGGACATACCCTTTTTTTATGAGGACACTCTTCTGGTCCACAAATTTCCAGGTGCTGTCCTGCCAGGGAAAATTATCCGGAGAAAACTCTTTCCGGATACCGTTTTTTTCATAGATCAGTGTAGTCTGATATTCATCCTGCTGCGCATCCGGGGGAAGGGTCATCTTGTCGGGGATGTGGGTGCCCGTTTTATAGGGACGGAAATCAAACAGGGGCAGGTGACGATAGCTGTATGCCGACAGTCCGGCAAATATCAGAAAATAAAAAAACAATACTCCCCACTGATAAGCGGGAGGAAATCGTCCCGAAAGATTCTTTCTGTCGAAGAAAAGCCACAGGGCCAGTGCCAGCAGAAACAGATTTTTGAAAAAAGTCTGCCAGTTTGTTAGAATCAGTGCATCTCCGAAACATCCGCAATCTTTTACGGGGTTGAACAGCGCCAGAACAAGGGTCAGCGGGGTGAAAAGGCTCATAAACAGCAGAAAGCCCCAGACTCCAACCCGGGGTTTCAGGGAAAAAAGAAGGGAACTCCCGATCAGGAATTCGGCTGCCGGGAAAAGGAATGCCAGTGGAAAAGCCAGGGGATGGAGAAAATCAAGATGAAAAGCCTGAAAATAATCTTCAAACTTGATGGCCGATCCGCTCAGGTCAATGCCTTTGACAAACCCTGAAAAGATAAAAACCGATCCGGCAACGATCCTGGCTGTTCCCCTTATGATTTTCATGGTAACATGATTTTTTTTTCAAGCTGAAAAATAAGTAAAAGCTGTGATGCCTGAAAAGGACTTTTATCAGTTTTTCGGCAACGGATTGCACGATTGAACTTTTCCAGCCACGGATTACACGAATGAACACTAATATTTTTGGTTCATCTGCATAATGCGTATCTGACATCATGAAGATTATAAATTCTTAGTTTCAAATCTTTTTATATTTTACATCTCTGTAGCCGTAAGCTTATCTTTTTCAAAGTAAAGTATCTGAATCTGGAAAAAATCTCTTGTTCATTGGATCTCAGAGAAAAAATATTTTTCTGATTTTTGTTCACCCTCTTTCAAAGATTCCGGACCCGGGATGGTTTAGGAATAATAGCTGCCGTATTTTTTATAAAAAACACTCGTCTGGCAGATGAATTATTTTTTTTGTGAAATTTGGTGTCATCCGTGGTGAAAAGCCAGATCATATTTCTTTTAGGATTACTTTTGGGTAGAGTTAAATCAACCAGAATATGAAAAAATTTGTATTTATTCTTTTTGTGGCGGTGGGGATCTATTCTTTTTCCGGATTATCCGCACAGAATCTTTCTTCACCGGACCTTTCAATCTCTATGGTCTATCGCAATCTGGGAGCTTTTCGAGCGGGAGCCTGGGTGGGGTGCATTACGGCACCCGACCATCCGGGAGAAACGGACCGGTTTACATTTTATGTCGGAGCCCGTAGTGGCGGACTCTGGCGCACGATGAACAATGGAACCACGTTTTCCTGCATATCCGACACCTTCGGAACCTCTTCGATAGGGGCGGTAGCTGTGGCATCTTCCGACCCGGCAGTGCTCTGGGTGGGTACCGGCGATGCCTTCAATGCCCGGTCCTCCTATTATGGCAACGGGATATGGAAATCAGAAGACCGGGGAAATACCTGGCAGCACCTGGGCCTGGAAGATTCCCATCATATTGCAAGAATCGTCGTTCATCCGCAGGATCCCAACATTGTGTGGGTAGCGGTGATGGGGCATCTCTTTTCCACAAACAGCGAACGGGGGATATATAAAACCACAGACGGCGGGCATACCTGGAAAAAGGTCCTGTACGTGGACGATGAGACCGGGTTCATTGATTTGGTCATCAATCCTGAACACCCGGATATCCTTTATGCAGCCAGCTATTGGAAAAAACGCACCCCCTGGACCTTTGTGCCGGGGAGTGACAAAAGCCGTATCTATAAGACAACCGATGGAGGAAACACCTGGCATATCCTGTCGGGAGGGTTGCCTGAGGGGCCGTTGGGCCGCATTGGCCTGGCCATACACCGTGCTAACCCGGAGATCGTGTATGCCGTGATCCAGAACCTGAACCTAAAACCCGGCGCCAACGCCAACGAACCGGTGAAATTTGACGAGTTTACCGATCATTCGTTTGATAACCTGATCGGCGGAGAGGTGTACCGGACCGATGACGGCGGAAGATCATGGCGCCGCATCAACGATCCTGAAAAAACGGACGTTAGCGGAAAAGCCGCTTACAGTTTTAACAAGATTGCGGTGGATCCTGGCGATCCCGACAAAGTGTATATCATAGGAGAAGACATGCATTATACCCTTGACGGTGGAAAGACCTGGCCGCATTGGGGCAGGGGCAAAGACTTGTTCAGGACCAATTTTGGCGACAACCGCTGTTTTTGGATCGATCCACACGATCCACGGCATATGCTGCTGGGATCCGACGGTGGCGCTTATGCCAGCCTGGACGGGGGAAAGACCATGATGCATTTTGCCAACCTGCCTCTGGGTGAAATCTATAAGGTGGAAACGGACGATGCGAGGCCCTATAACGTATATACAGGATTGCAGGATCATGAAATATGGAAAGGTCCTTCCAACGGATGGTCGGGGAGTGTGACGCAATCCGACTGGGTGATTGTGGGTATGTGGGACGGGATGTTCTGCAAGGTGGATCACACCGACAACCGGTGGCTTTATTTCACCACTCAGTTTGGCAGGCACCATCGCGTTGACCAACAGACCGGAGAACGGAAGGACATTACTCCCAAAGCGCCGAAAGGAAAGGCTTTCTATCGTTTTACCTGGACCACCCCGTTGATTATCTCACCCCATGATCCCCGGGTCCTGTACACCGGGGGCCAGGAGTTATTGCGTTCTTCCGACCGGGGGGATACCTGGGAGGCGGTCAGCCCCGATCTCACGGACAACGACCCTGACAAGATCGCCGGAACCGGACATATGATGTATTGTACCATTACCACCCTGTCTGAATCTCCGCTACAGCAGGGACTGATATGGGTAGGTACGGACGATGGACATGTGTGGATGACCCCGGATAACGGGAAAAAGTGGCTGGAGATGACAAAGAAACTGGAAAAAACAGGAGCCCCTGCCAACCGGTGGGTGAGTTGTGTTACGGCTTCTTCTCATCATCCCGGAACCGTGTATGTGACGAAGTCAGGCTACCGTCGTGACGATTTTCATCCGTATGTTTTCAGAAGCAGGGATTATGGAAAAACCTGGGAGTCCCTGGCTTCCGGTTTGCCGGAAGCTCCGGTGAGTGTGATCACAGAAGATCCTTTGAATGAGAACATACTGTTTGCAGGAAACGACAAGGGGGTCTATGTCACCCTCGATGCAGGCAAGTCCTGGCAGCCTCTTCGGGGGAATATGCCTCCGGTGGTGGTGAGGGATATAGCCATACAACCCCGGGAGCATGATCTTGTAGCAGGGACCTACGGCCGCGGAGCCTGGGTGACCGATATCTATGCCCTTGAACAAATGACAGACAACGTGAGGGAAAAAAACTTTTATCTGTTTGATATTGCGCCAAAACCACAAAAGAATTATTCCCAGCAGGCGACCTGGGGAAACTATCATGAAACGGGCGATAATCATATCCGTGTTCCCAACGAATCCAACGGGCTGGAAATCTATTATTATTTCAAAAATGATGCGGTTCATGATTCTGCGATCATCTCCGTGAAGGAAGCTGGCGGAAAAAGTTTGTTTGAGAAGAAAATAGCGGTAAAAAAAGGCATCGGAAAGATATATTGGAACACGCGTAAAGTGAGTCCGGGGGACTATACGGTGAGCCTGAGCTGGAAGGACCGAAAAATCAGTAAAACAGCAAAGGTGCTAGAGCGATGGTTGTGGCCGGTGTTGAACTACAGAAATGGCAAATAACAATTAATCACCGGTGCGATGAAAAAAATAAATATTTAAATATGTAATTAAATATTTATTTAAATACATATAATTTTTACAGCTGACCGGATAAAATATGCAATTTGTTTACAAAACAGGATAAGATCTTTTATCCAAAGCTGTCTATAATATTTACCCGGACACCATTGATTTATATATATATATTCAGTTTGCCTGCCGACATGTTGCAGAAGCAGGTGTCTTATAATATTTTCTTATCCCTTAAGGCATTCAGGATTTTTTCGAAGATTATTTCTTCTGCCAGCATGGTTTCGTCCGGGGCATAGCAGGGGATGCTGATGCAGTCGGGCTGGCTGGCGGCAAAACGCAGGTAAACCTCTCTTACTCTTTGCTGGAACCGCAGGTCTTTTTCATGGATATCCTGTTGCCCTGCCAGGTAATCCCGTTCCTGTCCTTCCCTTTTTTCGGAAAGTTTCGCTGCCGTGAAGGAGAAGGGGACATCCAGAAAGAGGTTGAGATCGGGCCTGGGAATGCGAAAGTGTTCATATTCCATATGCAGGATCCAGTTACGTAACTTTTCCTGTCCCGGGGGATCTTCAATTTTGGCACACTGAAAAGCGATGTTTGAATAGACATACCTGTCCACCAGCACCAGTTTCTTTTTTTTCTGTTCCGAACGGATAATGTCTGCGGCATCCATGCGGTCACCGGCATACAGGAGTGCCACGAGATAAGGATCCACTTCTTCGATTTTTCCCAGCTCTCCCCGCAGGAAACGGGCGATCATTTCTCCGAAAACCGGGGCGTCGGTGCGCGGAAAATGCAGGAAAAAGAAATCAATACCCTCCCGGTCCAGATAGCTGCGAAGATTTTTTAATTGGGTGGATTTTCCCGAACCGTCCAGACCTTCAATGACAATAAAGCTCATTTTATAAAAAACTTTTTGGGTTTAGCCGCAACCGTTATAAATTTAACCCTCAATAATTATACAGAATCATGGGTAAAGATAATTTATTTTCCGGAAAGAAAAGTCTTGTGATCAACGGCCGTTTGTTTGACCTGAAGCGTCCGCTGGTCATGGGGATACTGAACCTTACGCCCGATTCTTTTTATGATGGGGGAAAGTTCTTACAGGAGGACGCGTTGCTTGCCCGATTCCGGCAGATGAAAGAGGAAGGGGCTGATATTATTGATGTGGGAGCCTATTCTTCCAGGCCGGGAGCCAGGCCTGTGCCGGAGGAAGAAGAATGGGAACGGTTGCAGAAAGGACTGGACGTACTCCGGCAGGAGGATCCGGAGATACCTTTGTCGGTGGATACCTTCCGTTCTCAGGTGGCTGAGAAGGCAGTGAATACCTATAATGTGGGTATGGTCAATGATATCTCGGGCGGGGATATGGATGCGGAGATGTTTGAAACGGTGGCCGGGCTGGGGGTGGCGTATGTCCTGATGCATATGCAGGGAACTCCCCAGACGATGCAGGAGAAACCGCGGTATAAGCATGTGGTAAAGGATATTCTTTTTCTTTTCTCAAAGAAAATTCATCGTTTGCGGGAACTGGGGGTACATGATATTGTCCTGGATCCGGGGTTTGGTTTCGGGAAAACGCTAAAGCATAATTATCAGTTGTTAAAAGGGTTACGTGCATTCCGGGAGACGGGTTTGCCGCTGATGGTGGGGGTCTCCCGCAAATCCATGATCTGGAAGCTGCTGGATATTACCCCGGAAGAATCTCTTACGGGGACGGTGGTATTGCATACCCTGGCCCTGGTGGAAGGAGCCGATATATTAAGGGTGCATGATGTCAAGGCAGCACGCGAGGCGATAGAAATTGTCGAATACTGGAAAAAAACGGAGCTGGAAGGATAAAGCCAGGTGTTTGCCTTTGCGTCCGCGTCATACAAGGGTAATGACGCAACTCACAAGATACCGTAAGTATGCACTTCGTTCAGATCGAAATTAGTCACTGCCTGACCATTGTCTGTGGCCTGTCTGTTCTGTTCCATTGGTGGTTTCACAAACCCTTTGTATATTTACGCAATGATTGCTTTTATCACGGTACGGTTTTGGGATATTCTGGATATCCTGTTGCTGGCGCTTCTTTTGTTTGAGACGTATCGCCTGATCAGGGGTACCGTGGCCATGGATATTTTTGTAGGGATCTTTCTGGTATATATATTCTGGTTGCTGGTACGGGCCCTGCACATGGAGATGATTGCTTCGGTATTGGGGCAGATCATCGGGGTGGGTGTGATCGCGCTGATTGTGGTTTTTCAGCAGGAGATACGGCGTTTTCTTTTATTGCTGGGAGGGAGGTATGCGAAGGCCCGGTTGTTTAAGTTTTCCGTTTTTACTTCCCCCGAAGAAAAGATGTTGCTTCCGGAGACCATACGCGAGATCATTCAGGCCGTGAGACATCTTTCTGCCAGCCGGACGGGGGCGTTGATAGCCATCGCCCGGGAAGGGGGTCTGGAAGCGGTAATGCGTAGCGGGGATATGATCCGCGCCGAGGTAAATGCCCGCCTTCTGGAATCGATATTTTTTAAAAATAATCCTTTGCATGACGGAGCCGTCATTATCCAGCATAATAAAATCGAAGCAGCCCGGTGTGTGTTGCCGGTAACAGAAAATATTTTTCTTCCGGCAAAATACGGGATGCGACACAGAGCCGGCCTCGGCCTGGCGGAAAAAACCGACGCCGTGGTTATAATTGTATCGGAAGAGACCGGAGAGATTTCCCTGGCTTATGATGCGGAAATCCATTTTAATCTCTCGCCGGAAAAACTCAAGGAAGAAATTGAAAACCTGTTTTCATAAGCAGAACCCGGGTAGGTGTTATGAATAGCATAAAGAACATATTTGAAAAAACCCTGATTTCAAGCGGATCGATCCATATCACGATGTACAGTTTGCTCGAGATCTTCCTTATCATTGTCATAACCTGGCTGGTGGTATGGTTGTTAAAGAAATTTCTGCTTAAATCCGGAAGACTTTCGAGGGTGGATCATAGTTTTCGCTATACCTTATTTATGGTCATTAAGTATACCCTTTGGGTCATCGCGATATCCATGATCCTCCAATCTATCGGAATAAAACTCACTTTTTTGATTGCCAGTTCTGCAGCGTTGCTGGTGGGTGTCGGTATGGGGCTGCAGCAGATATTTAAAGACATCCTGTCGGGAATTTTCCTGCTATTTGAGGGAGTGATCAAGGTGGATGACATTGTGGAATTGACAGGAAATGTCGGGCGGGTGCAGGAAATCGGGATCAGGACCACAAAAATCGTGACACGTGATCATATTGTGATGATCATCCCGAATTCCAAGTTTATCGAAGAGAACGTCATTAACTGGAGCACCATAGAAGACCTTACCCGTTTTTCGGTCACCGTTGGGGTGGCGTATGGTTCGGATGTAAAAAAAGTGGAAGAGCTGTTGTTATCCTGCGCCGGTGAACATCCTCGTATTTCCAAAACGATGAAACCCAGGGTACGGTTTGAGAATTTCGGGGAATCCTCCCTGGATTTTCAGCTTTTCTTTTATTCAGAGCATGGTTTTTGGGTGGAGTGGATCAAAAGCGACCTGCGTTATTGCATTGAAAAGAAATTTCGTGAAAACGGTATTCAGATTCCTTTTCCGCAACGGGACGTATACATCAAACATCCGTTGAAATGATTGTCAGTTTTTTTTGATTCGTCAATCGTCGTTCTTCTCTCTTATTCTCCGCTCCATCCTGCAATGCGGGCCAGGATCCACCACATGGCATATGCTTTCCGGTTGGCAGTGATATGTTGGCTGTTATGTGCGCCATAGGTAACATTTCCTCCCGGAGCCGATTTATTTTCATACCAGTCTTGTCCCAGGGTATGTGCATTTTGCCAGTCTTCATAGAAATTTCCGCCATAAGCATCCGAGTTCCCGTTATCTCCGGTATCTTCCCAGTAGTTGTCATCCATATCGTGTGTGTCGATGCTGTAATAATCCAGGCATAATTGTTTATGCTTGTTACAGTAATCGATGATCAGGTCTGCCTGGTTTTTAGGATTCCCGTCACCTACATTGGCGCCGGCGTTGGCATGGCCCGTCATAAAGATAAAAGTGACCGGATTTTTTCTTTGTCCCTGTGCTGTTCCGATTTTGGAGCCGCCTTCTCCGTATTCCGATATCAGGGAGTCCATGCCGGGGAGGTAGTTCTCCGATACGTGATGGCCTGCAATGTTGCACCACGACCACATTACCACATTTACCGCTGCATTATCCGGATCATCCAGAAAATTCCGGGTAGCCTGAATAAAAGCTGTTTCATTGCGGCTCAGGTCCGAAGCATCTTCCCCCGGTGCAGCATACTGTGACAAGGCAAAATCATGAAAGTCCAGTTTTTCGGCTTGGGGATTATTATTTGTGATTCCGAATTTTATGGGATCGCCGTCTTTATAATCCTGCAACCCGAACATCCCGTAAGAGACGTGTGTACCGTGGGATGTGTGCTGATAGGCAATGTGAAGGGTAGTGCGTGCTTTGTCAATGTATTGTTCGGGGATGGAACGCAGAACAGATTCTTTTGCCACACTGTAGCCGGCAATAAATTTTGTGCCGGCAGACGGACCGGGGTTGACCTCTTTTGAACAGGAAAACAGAAAGGCCAAACCGGTCAGCCCCAAAAACAACATGATCTTATTCGCTTTCATAGTGCGTCAGGTTTTGATTATAGCGTGAATAACGTAAAGATTGATAATTTGTTACGTTTCCTGTAACCCTTCTGCACCAGAGGTGAGGAAAATCACCTGCGTACGGTAAGATAACACAGGTTTACGATTCTTTTCCGGCTTTTTTCTTTTTAATCAGGTCGCTGGCATGGGATTCTTCGCCCCGGAAAATGCGCCTGATGTTACTGCGGTGGGTATAGATAAGCAGGAGGGCAATAAGAACGGAGAATACTTCCAGGGACGGGTAAGGATATCTGGTTTTAAAAATAAAAAATACCGAAACCGGAAACATGGCTCCGGCGAGGATAGATCCCAGCGAGACGTAATTAAAGGCAATCACTGTGATTATAAATACCCCGATGCTGACGAGCGTGGGCCAGACCGCAATGGCAAGGGCTACCCCCAGGAAGGTGGCGACGCCTTTTCCTCCTTTGAACCGTGCATAGACGGGGAAAATATGGCCCAGGGCTGCGGCTGTCCCCAGCAGTAGTTCCTGCGTCATTAATGCCTCGGAATATTCCGGGAAAAGATGGGCATAATGCCCCAGTCTCACGGATATCCATCCTTTAAAAACATCAAATAACAGAACGGTGATACCGGCCTTCCACCCCAAAACACGAAAGGTGTTGGCTGCACCCGCGTTGCCGCTGCCGTGCTCACGTATATCCAGATGGAAAAATATTTTTCCAAGCCAGATGGAAGTGGGAACAGAGCCAATGAGGTAAGCCGCCAGAATCAGGAGAGCATAATACAGTGTATCCATGGCAATGACGAAATTTAACCTTACAAAGTAAGTAATTTTTTGTGAGGTTGTACCATCCTGTCATGGATCGGAGGATCCTTACCGAAAAGACGGTTTGATTTTCGGTAATTGCCAAAAACAAAGAGGTGTAGGAGCTGGGGGATAAATATATGTCGTATGTTGTAAACATTCGACATATATGAATAAAGTTAACAGAAAATGAGAGAGTTATAATTTGACATAATTGTCGAATGTTGCAAACATACGACCAATGTGCCAATGATTTTACTTGCTTATACTTACTTATTTATCAAACAAACAATCAATCAATATTATCTTTCCTATTTATCCTGCATACATGTTGCCCGTCCGCATATAGTACTTTTTCTTCTGATTATTCAAAAAAAAAAGAACGAACCTTCCGGCCCGTTCTTTTTTCTGCTTTTAAGTATTTTCAGAAAAGGTGCATATTGTCGAGTACGTCCATGACTTCACGCACAGCCTTGGCCGAGGCGTTCATTAATTCTCTTTCATGGTCATCGAGTTCCACCTCGATAATTTCTTCAATACCATTTTTTCCGAGTTTGACGGGAACGCCAATATAAATATCCTTAAAACCGTACTCTCCTTTCAGGTAAGCGCATACGGGAAGGACTCTTTTCTGGTCTTTTACGATGGCTTCTACCATTTGAGCCACGGCTGCTCCGGGGGCATACCAGGCTGAGGTGCCCAGCAGTTTTACAATTTCGCCGCCGCCGCCCTGGGTACGTTTCACAATAGCATCCAGTTTGTCTTTGGACATCAGTTGGGTAACGGGTATCCCGGCAACCGTGGTATAGCGGGGCAGGGGAACCATGGAATCGCCGTGACCGCCCATCAGGAGTGCCTGGATATCTTTGGGGGAGACATTAAGTTCCTGGGCAATAAAGGAACGGTAGCGGGCCGTATCCAGCACGCCTGCCATCCCGAATACTTTGGAGGTGTCTTTTTTGGAAGCCAGATGAGCTGCGTAGGACAAGACATCCAGGGGATTGGTTACCACAATGATGATGGCATCCGGGGAATATTTTACGACATTTTCCGTAACGGATTTAACGATGGCAGCATTGGTGCCGATGAGGTCGTCACGGCTCATGCCCGGACTTCTCGGTTTGCCGGAGGTGATCACCACCACTTCCGATCCGGCTGTTTTGGTATAATCGTTGGTACTGCCTGTAATACGGGTGTCGAACATCTGCACGGGGGAGGATTCCCACATATCCAGGGCTTTTCCTTCGGCCTGGTTCTCCACAACATCCAGAAGGACCACTTCGTTGACAATGTCTTTTTCGGCAATCACGTTGGCTACGGTGGCTCCAACATGGCCGGCTCCGATAACTGATACTTTCATGATAATTTATTTTTAAGGGTTAATGAATTAAAAAATTTTTCGATATTTATTTCTAAGGTCATATTGTCCGCACGCAAGGATTTTGTTTTAGAGTTCATATTCCTGGGCATCAACAACGGCCATGGCGGTCATATCTACGATCTCCTGAACCGAGCAACCCATCTGCAGGACATGGATAGGTTTGTTGATCCCCATCAGGATCGGACCGATGGCTTCCGAACCGCCTATTTCCTGCATCATTTTATACGCAATATTTCCGGCATTCAGGGAGGGAAAAATCAAGGTATTAACTTTATGATCCACCAGTTTGGAGAAGGGGAAAATGTTTTTCTGCAGTTCATCGTTCAGGGCGAAATTAGCCTGCAATTCCCCGTCGACGATCAGGTTGGGATGTTCCTGATGAAGGATACTGACCACTTTGCTCATGATCTTCGGCGTATCTCCGCGCTGGGCGGACCCGAAGTTGGAGTAGGAGAGCAGAGCGATGTGCGGTTCAATGTTGAATTTCGTAACCTGTTCGGCGGTCAGCAGTGTAATATCCACCAGTTCTTCCGCTGTGGGCAATATGTTCACCGTAGTATCTGCGAAGAAGAACGGGCCCTTGGGGGTCATCATGATGTACATCCCGGCGATGGTGCGTACATCGGGTTTTGTCCCTGCAATCTGGATGGCGGGTCTTATGGTATCGGCATATTTACTTTCATAACCTGACAGGAATGCATCGGCATCGCCCACTTCGACCATCATGACGCCGAAATAGTAAGGGTTATGGATAAGACTTTCCGCCTCATCCAGGGTTACGCCTTTACGTTGTCTTTTTTCAAAAAGGACTTTGGCATATTTTCTCCTTATTCTGGCCTCAATGGAAGAGTGGGGGTTGATGATCTTGACTTTTCCCAGTTCCAGGTTGTTTTCTTCGATGATTTTCTTGATTTTCTTGGTGTCTCCCAACAGAATGGGTTTTGCGATCCCCTCCTGAAAAACGATTTCGGCAGCTTTCAGCACGCTGAAATTGTCCGCATCGGCAAAGACCACCCGCTTGGGTGATTTTTTGGCTTTGTTGGTGATGAACCGGATCAGTTGGTTTTCATTACCCAGCCGTTTATTCAACTCGTTGCGGTAGGCATCCCAATTATATATCTTTTTACGGGCAACGCCGGTTTCCACGGCAGCCTTGGCGACGGCCAGGGCCACAGTAGAGATCAGTCGCGGATCGAGGGGTTTGGGAATGATATATTCACGGCCGAACGTGAGGTTCTTGGTGTTGTAGGCAATGTTTACCACTTCCGGTACCGGTTGTTTGGCAAGGTCTGCCAGAGCACGGGCCGCAGCTTTCTTCATCTCTTCGTTGATGGCACGGGCCCTGACATCCAGGGCTCCTCTGAAAATAAACGGAAATCCAAGCACATTGTTGATCTGGTTCGGATAATCGGAACGGCCTGTGGCAAAAATGATGTCTTTTCTGGCAGCGATAGCCTCTTCATAGGTAATTTCGGGTACCGGGTTAGCCATAGCAAAAACAATGGGATCTTTCGCCATGGTTTTGAGCATCTTGGGGGTGAGGACGCCGGCGACCGAAAGGCCGAGGAAGATATCCGCTCCTTTGATAGCTTCTTCCAGGGTGTTTACATCCTTGTCGGTAGCGAACATTTGTTTGTATTTGTTCAGGTCTTTTCTTTTTTTGTTGATAACCCCTTTGCTGTCAACCATGATGACATTCTCTTTCTTCAGGCCGAAAGAGATATACAGTTTGGTGCAGGAAATGGCGGCAGCGCCGGCGCCGTTAACAACCAGCTTAAGGTCTTCGATTTTCTTTCCGTTCAGTTCCAGGGCGTTGAGCAGGCCGGCCGACGAAATAATAGCCGTGCCATGTTGGTCGTCATGCATCACCGGGATATCCAGTGCCTCCTTTAAACGATCTTCAATCTCAAAACATTCGGGTGCTTTGATATCTTCCAGATTGATCCCTCCGAAAGTAGGAGAGATCATTTTGACGGTCTCTACAAACTTGTCAATGTCTTTGGTGTTGACTTCAATGTCAAAGACATCCACATCCCCGAAGATCTTGAACAAAAGACCTTTCCCTTCCATGACGGGTTTACCGGCTTCGGGGCCGATATCACCGAGGCCCAGTACGGCGGTACCGTTGCTGATGACAGCCACCAGATTTCCTTTCGCCGTATATTTATAAACATCGTCGGGTTTTTTGTTGATTTCCAGGCAGGGATCAGCTACTCCCGGCGTATAGGCCATAGACAAGTCCCGCTGTGTGCTGTGAGGCTTTGTGGGTATGACTTCGATTTTTCCCGGACGCCCCAAACTATGATATTCCAGAGCATCCTTTTTACTTATTTTCGCCATATTGTTTATATTTTATTATTTAATAATCGATGCATACAAATCTATGAATTATTCTGTACTAAATTTATGATAAATAACCATGCTTTCATATGTTTTACGATAGTTTTTTCATATCAGGTTGTAAAACATATGAATGGGTAGTACAATCGTACAAATATTGTCCTAAATTTATGGGTTGAAACAAAATAGGATTTAATTTTTTTAATTAATTAATAACCAAAATAAAAACAAAAGTATGTCAACATTAAAACAAAAACTTCAGGAGAAAATTGAAGGCTGGCGTCCGCGTACAACCCGGCTTGTAAAAGAGTTTGGCGATGTAAAACTGGGAGAGGTATCCATAGGACAGGCGATCGGTGGTATGCGTGGTGTCAAATGCCTCGTAACAGACATCTCTTATCTCGACCCTTTTGAGGGGATCCGTTTCAGGGGATATACCATTCCGGAAGTGCTGGCCAAGCTTCCCAAGGTTGCCGGTAATGATTATCCTACGGTGGAGTCTTTCTTTTATCTTTTGCTTACGGGAGACATCCCGACAGAGCAACAGGCAGAGGAAGTGGTGGAAGAATTCAAGTCCCGCTCCAAGGTTCCCCAGTATGTCTTTGATGTGATCAATGCCATGCCGGCAGAAGCGCATCCGATGGTGATGTTCTCGGCAGCCATTCTTTCCATGGAGAAAGATTCTCTTTTTGCCAAAAAGTACAAAGAGGGGATCAGCAAAATGGATTACTGGGATCCTACTTATGAAGACGCCATGAACCTGTTGGCCAAGCTTCCGGAAATAGGAGCTTACATTTACAGGAAGAAATTCAAAGGAGGGGATATCATTGCTCCGGATCCCAAGCTGGATTTCGGTGCTAATTTTGCCCATATGATGGGTGTTCCTGCCCCTTATGATGAGTTGTCCCGTCTGTATTTTATCCTGCACAGCGACCATGAGAGCGGCAATGTAAGTGCTCATACCGGTCATTTGGTAGCCAGTGCCCTGTCGGATGTTTATTATGCCATTTCGGCGATGATTGACGGCCTGGCAGGTCCGTTGCACGGACTGGCCAATGAAATGGTGTTGCGCTGGATACAGGGAGTGATGGATAAGATGGGAGGCAAGGTGCCCGACGAAGAAGAAATGAAGAAATTTGTCTGGGATACGCTTAACTCAGGGCAGGTGATTCCGGGATACGGCCATGCCGTCCTGCGTAAAACTGACCCGCGGTATATGGCACAGCGTGAGTTCTCGCTGAAACATCTGGCTGATGATCCCATTTTTGCCTATGTGGATGTATTGTACAAAGTCGTTCCCGACATCCTGAAAGAACATGGGAAAGCCAAAAATCCCTGGCCCAATGTGGATGCCCAGTCCGGCGTGATCCAGTGGCATTATGGCGTGAGAGAATATGACTTCTACACCGTTCTGTTCGGTATTGGTCGTTCCCTGGGGGTTCTTTCCAATATTATCTGGGATCGTGGTTTGGGTTATCCTATCGAAAGGCCCAAGTCGGTTACTACAGACATGTTGGAAGAAGTGGCCGGTATCAAGAAGTAAGGCTTTCTTCAGGCAAAAAAAAATCCGCAGAGTAAATCTGCGGATTTTTTTGTGTTATCGAATCGGGGTTTACTTCTCTGATGCTTCCTTTACGGCAGCCTGTGCCGCGGCCAGTCGTGCAATAGGCACCCTGTAAGGAGAACAGCTTACATAATTCATCCCCACACGGTGGCAGAACTCCACGGAAGAAGGTTCTCCTCCATGTTCGCCACAGATTCCGACTTTCAGGTTCGGACGGGTTGTTCTACCTTTTTTGATGCCGATTTCTATCAGCTGGCCGATCCCTTCCTGATCCAGTACCTGGAAGGGGTCATTTTTCAGGATGCCTTTTTCAAGGTACACAGGCAGGAATTTCCCGGCGTCGTCGCGGGAATACCCGAATCCCATTTGCGTCAGGTCATTGGTTCCGAAGGAGAAGAATTCGGCCGACTGTGCAATCTGGTCGGCGACCAGGGCAGCGCGCGGGATTTCTATCATGGTACCTACCATATAGTCAATTTTCTCACCTCTTTCTTCGAACACCTTTTCAGCGGTAGTTCTTATGATCTCTTCCTGCATTTTCATTTCGGCGAGTGTGCCTGTCAAAGGAACCATAATCTCCGGTTTGGCGGTGATGCCTTTGGCTTTCAGGTTGAGAGCAGCCTCTATGATAGCCCGTGCCTGCATCTCGGTGATCTCGGGATAGGTGTTCCCCAGGCGGCAGCCCCGGTGTCCCAGCATGGGGTTGAACTCTCTCAATGATTCCACTTTTTCCTTGATTTTTTCCAGGCTGACCCCCATTTCCTTGGCCATCTCTTTCTGGTTTTCTTCTTCATGGGGCACAAACTCATGTAGTGGTGGGTCGAGCAATCGTACGGTCACCGGCAGATCATGCATCACCTCGAAGATCCCTTCGAAGTCGCTCCGCTGTATAGGGAGCAGTTTTTCCAGAGCTTTTCTGCGTCCTGCTTCATCGTCGGCCAGGATCATCTCCCGCATGGCAACAATACGGTCGCCTTCGAAGAACATATGTTCGGTACGGGTAAGGCCGATCCCGCGGGCCCCGAAATTACGGGCGACTTCAGAATCATGGGGCGTATCAGCGTTGGTGCGTACTTCCATGCGGCTGTGTTTATCCGCGAGGTTCATGAGCTCACCGAAATCACCGCTGAGTTTGGGTTCGATTGTGTTTGTTTTTCCTTCATATACTTCTCCGGTAGTTCCGTTCAGGGAGATCCAGTCGCCTTCTTTCCAGATTTTGTCGCCAGCTTTCATCACGCGTTGTTTGTAGTCGATCTGTACGCTGCCGGCGCCGGAGACACAGCATTTTCCCATACCCCGGGCCACGACAGCCGCGTGAGAGGTCATCCCTCCGCGGGCGGTCAGGATGCCCTGTGCTACATGCATTCCCCGCAAGTCTTCCGGGGAGGTTTCGATCCTCACCAGGACAACATCTTCCCCTTTTTCGGCCCATTCCTCTGCTTCGTCGGCGAAGAAGACAATCCGTCCCGTGGCGGCACCCGGCGAGGCGGGAAGCCCCTTGGAGATAACATTGGCTTTGCTGATGGCATTTTGGTCGAATACAGGGTGCAGCAGTTCATCCAGTTTATTGGGCTCTACACGGAGCAAGGCTGTTTTTTCATCGATCATTCCTTCGCGGAGCATATCCATGGCTATTTTAACCATGGCTTGTCCTGTACGTTTTCCGTTACGCGTCTGCAGCAACCATAGTTTTCCTTCCTGGATGGTGAATTCCATATCCTGCATGTCTTTGGCATGTCTTTCCAGTTTGTCCTGGATTTCATAGAGTTCTTTATAGATCTCGGGCATGGTCTCTTCCAGGGAAGGATACTGTGTGCGTCTTACTTCTTCGGATATACCGGCGAGTTTGGCCCAGCGAATAGATCCTTCTTTGGTGATCTGCTGTGGGGTACGGATGCCGGCCACCACATCTTCACCTTGTGCATTGATCAGATATTCTCCGTTAAATATTTTTTCTCCGGTAGCGGCGTCACGTGTGAAAGCCACCCCGGTGGCAGAGTTATTGCCCATGTTCCCGAACACCATAGCCTGCACATTGACGGCGGTACCCCATTCATCGGGGATCTTGTTCAGTTTCCGGTAATAAATAGCGCGTTCGTTGTTCCAGCTGTCGAAAACAGCCATAATGGCGCCCCAGAGTTGTTCCCAGGGGTCATCCGGAAAAGATTTTCCGGTTTGTTTTTTTACGGCCTCTTTGAATTTGGTGACGAGCTCTTTCAGATCTTCCGTTTCAAGGTCGGTATCCAGGTCAACCCCTTTCTTTTCCTTTACTTCATCAATGATCTCCTCAAAAGGATCAATCTCTTCTTTGGAAGTGGGTTTCATTCCCAGAACCACATCGCCGTACATTTGTACGAACCTGCGGTAAGAGTCCCAGGCAAAACGTTCGTTACCGGTTTTTTTGGTAAGACCTACCACGGCATCATCATTCATACCCAGATTCAGGACGGTATCCATCATACCGGGCATGGATACGCGTGCGCCGGAACGTACGGATACCAGACACGGATTTTCTTCGCTGCCGAATTTGGTGCCCATGATCTTTTCAATGTGGGCAATTCCTTTTTCTACGTCATCCCTGATGAGTTCGACTACCTTATCCCTGCCCAGGGTATTATATTCTGTGCAAACTTCTGTGGTAATGGTAAATCCGGGAGGGACAGGTACTCCGATACGGCTCATTTCAGCCAGACCGGCTCCTTTACCACCAAGCAGGTTCCGCAATGCTGCACTTCCTTCGGCCTGCTTGTTGCCAAATGTGTAAACTCGTTTTTTCTGAGACATAATTTAGTAATTTTTAATTAGTTAAGTCATTATAAACAAAAATTGTCCAAAGGTAATAAAAATGTCTGCGTTTACGAAAAATCAAAAACATTTTGTATGTTAAAAAACATTATCCTGTTATCCGTACTGTCAGAAGCCGGATAAATTGGAAATCCGGTAATTTGTACCTATCTTAGTAGTAGTCATTAGGATAAAAAAGGTTTTTATGAAAGCCGGATGGAGGCTCATAGGATTGATTTTATTAGGGTTTTGTCAACCGCTGGGAGTTTCGGCACAGCCTTATCAATTCAGACATCTGACCATCGAAGAAGGTCTGTCACAAAGTTCCGTTAACTGTATCATGCAGGATCGTCATGGTTTTTTGTGGTTTGGGACACAGGACGGGCTGAACCGCTATGATGGTTATGATTTCAGGGTGTACCGGTATGATCAGGCAGACACAAATTCCCTTTCCAATAACTGGATATGGGATATTCTGGAAGACCGTTCCGGGAAAATATGGATTGCTACCTGGAAAGGGCTGACCAAATATGATCCCTGCACCGATCATTTTACGCGTTATTTGCCCGATGTCAGAAACCCCGGAGCCATCTCGGGTGAACGGCCGTCTTCCGTATGTATGGACGGGGACGGAAATCTATGGATCGGCATATGGGGGGGAGGTCTGGACAGGTATGATCCGGAAACAGATGATTTTGACCGGTTTCTGAGCCGGCCGGAAGATCCGGAAACGCTCCCGGGGAATCTCGTCCGGGAGGTGTTTTCCGATCATAAAAACCGGTTGTGGGTGGGTACCTGGTCAGGACTGGCATTGGGCGGGAAACAAAAAGACGGATCTGTGACCTTTACCCGTTTTGTACATGATGGGAAAGATCCCCGGAGCATTGGCAGCAACCATATTATGTCGGTGCTGGAAGATCATAACGGAAGGATTTGGATCGGGACAAGAGGAGGCGGGTTGAACCTTTTTTCGGAAAAAGATTCTTCGTTCGTCCATTTTGTCTATGAGAAAGAGAATCCAAAGAGCATCAGCAGCAATGATATATGTGTGTTGTATGAAGATTCCCAACATCGTTTTTGGGTGGGTACCTTTACGGAAGGACTGAACCTGTTTGATCCCGTTAAAGGTGCATTTACCCGTATCCCTCAGGATCCGGATGATCCCAAAGGGTTATTAAGCAATAATGTTTACAGCATAACGGAAGACCGTTCTGGTTTGTTATGGATAGGCGCCGGGGGGTTGAATATCCTGGATCCGAGAATGGTTCATTTCAGGCATTACAGGTACAGCAGGAAAAATAAGTTCAGCCTGAGTAACAACAATGTATCTTCTTTTTATGAAGATCATACGGGTAATATATGGGTCGGGACCAAAGGAGGAGGATTAAACGGTTTTAACCGCAAGACAGGCAGATTTACGGTCTATAGTCATGACCCTGAGGATCCGCGAAGCATCAGTAGCAGCCACGTGAGTGCCGTTACCGGAAATGGTTCGGGTACAATATGGGTGGCGACAAGTGACAACGGGCTGAATCGTTTTGATCCGGTCCGCAAAAATTTTACTCATATTCCCGCAATACAAAATACCGAAGGAGAGGAGATGATAGACATAAAGTATATCAATGACTTATGTTTTACTTCAAAAAATATCCTGTGGATAGCTACGGACAACAAAGGGCTGGTGCGTTACGATGTGTTGGCCGGACGGGGAAAGACCTATAAAAGCATTGCCTGGTCTGACCGAATTCTTGACCTGAGTTCTTTACTGACATTGTGGGCTGGTTCCGGGGGAAAACTTTGGATCGGTACCTGGGGGGTAGGATTGTTATCCATCGATATGAAAACGGGACGTTTTTCCACTTATCCGGTCCGTGAGAAGGATTCTCTTTCCATTGCCGGGAATATGGTACATGTGATATACGAGACAAGGGATAGTGCTGGAAGGATTTTATGGGTCGGTACCAATAAGGGATTATCTTATATGAGACCGGATGGTCCTTCCTGTGGGGAGTTCAGACACATTACGATAAAAAACGGTCTTCCCAGTAATATCATTTACGGTATTCTGCAGGATAACCGGGGGTACCTGTGGATAAGTACCAATATGGGTTTGAGCAGGTATGATCCTGCCTCGGGACAGATTAAAAATTTTGATATGTATGACGGATTGCAGAATAATGAGTTTAATCTTCATGCCTGTCTGAGGCTACAAGACGGGGCTCTGTTGTTTGGAGGAGTAAACGGATTTAACCTGTTCCGTCCTGAGATGATCCGGGAAAATGATTACCGGCCGCCGGTGGTTCTTACCAGTTTTAAGGTGTTTAATAAAGAGATGGATTTTACGAAATCACTGACAGAAATAAAGAAAATCGTTCTGACCTGGAAGCAGAACTTTTTTTCTTTTGAGTTTGCAGCCCTGGATTTTGCACAACCCGCAAAAATTCAGTATGCGTACCGGATGGTGGGGGTGGACAAAGACTGGGTTTTTTCAGGCAATCGCCGCTATGCGAGTTATACGCGTATTGATCCGGGAGATTATGTTTTTCAGGTAAAAGGGACCAACCGGGACGGGATATGGAGTGATAAAATTCTGTCGGTAGGGATTGAGGTCAGGCCTCCTTATTGGAAAACGTGGTGGTTCAAAACCCTGGGGGTTGTATTATTTTTATTGATACTGTACGGACTGCATCGCATGCAACTGCAAAAACTGTTGGCAGTAGAACGCCTACGGGTGCGCATAGCCAGCGACCTGCATGATGATATAGGCTCGGCCCTGACGAGGATATCCATTGCCTCGGAGCAGATGCAGGCCACCAGGGATTATAACAGGATGATCAGGTTGTCCAGGACCATTGGGATCATAAGCAGGGAAATCATCTCTACCATGAGCGATATCATTTGGTCGATTGATGCACGTAACGATACCCTCATCCAGTTGTTGGACCGGATGCAGGATGTGGCTTTCAGTACTTTTTCCATGAAGGACATCAAAGTGGGTATGGTTCAGAAAGACATGAAAAAGAAGAAAAAAATCCCTGTAGATTACAGGCAAAACATCTTTTATATTTATAAGGAAGCGCTTAATAATATAGTAAAACATGCAGAGGCTACCGAAGTGAAAATAAAGCTGTTAAATACGGACAGGGGGTTTATGATGGAAATATCGGATAATGGGAAAGGCTTTGACCCGGAGGAATTATCAAAAGGAAATGGTTTGCGGAATATGCGGATGAGAGCCGAACGTCTGAAGGCAAAACTGGAGGTAATAACAGACAAGGGAGTGACCCTGAGATTGTTTATGAAAAAACTTTAATATATCCCATATTAATGGGATTGCGCAGAAGTGGAATATGTTGTATAATTAAAGCATGATAAATGTAGCCATTGTAGAGGACGATTCGTTTGTCAGGGAAAGCCTGCAGGAGTTTATCAATGACCAGTCTGATATGTTTTGCTCAGCAGCCAGGGAATCCGTAGAAGCTTTTCTGCATCATCTGAATGAAGAGAATGTCCCGGATGTGATCCTGATGGACATCGGTTTACCGGGTATGTCGGGCATTAGCGGCATTAAACTGATAAAAGAGCGTTTCCCGGAAGTGAATATGCTGATGCTGACCGTATATAATGATCCCAACCGTATATTCCGGTCCCTGTGTGCCGGAGCATCCGGGTATCTTCTAAAAAACACTCCTTTTCCGGAGATCAGGGAATCTATTGAAATCGTCAGCAAGGGAGGAGCCATTATGTCTCCGCAGATTGCCCGTAAGGTGGTAGACTTTTTTCAGACAGACAGGAAGAAAGAAAAAGACTCTCCTCTCACACAAAAGGAAAAAGAGATTGTCATGTGTCTGGTAGATGGTCTTAGCTATAAAATGATTGCCGACAAAGAGTGTATCTCTCTTGAAACGGTCCGTTCCCATATCAAGAATATCTATAAAAAACTTCAGGTACACAGTAAAGCTGAGGTGATCAAGAAATCCCTGGACGGAGAGATATAAAAAAATCCTTCCTTCCGGCACGGTTTACCGGAAGGAAGGATGAGGTGTAATACGTTCGTTTTAAGAAATTTCTTATAACTGTTGCCTTGATCCTTATTCTTTCAGGTCTCTGGGTTTTTTCCCCTGCCGCCAGTGTTCTTCGATTTTCTCTAATGAAACCCCTTTGGTTTCAGGCAGATAAAAATATCCCCAGATAATGGCAAGGATTCCTATGGCTGCATAAAACCAGAAGGCCCCGGCGGGGTTGCCATTGTCAACCGCTTTGGTGACGAAACTGTTTGTGGCAGCATCATAAAGCTTTTCCTGGGTGATAATACCGGTACCATGAACGGTGAATAATTTGATAATTTTAAAGAAGGTAAATGCAACCAGTCCGTTGAAAAACCAGTTGGATAGGGATCCGATGGAAGTCCCGATGCCCCTGATACGCAGCGGAAAAACTTCCGAGATAATCAGCCACCCGAGCGGTCCTAAGCTGATGGCAAAGAAAGCAATGTATATCCACACAAAAACAATAGCGAGCCATTTCCCGGTATCGCCGAGTTGAGTATGTAAAGCAAATACCAGTCCCAGGGCAAGAAGAGAAATGATGATACCACTTAACCCGATGAAATAAAGCTTTCTTCTGCCAATTTTGTCTATCAGGAATAAGGAGAGGATCGTAAATAATACATTAACCACCCCGACGCTTACCGACCCCCAGATCCCGGCACGGGCTCCTTCGAATCCGGCAATCATAAATATTTTCGGACTGTAGTAAATCACCGTATTGATCCCGACAAACTGCTGAACGAACATGATCCCTACGGCAATGATCAGGGCATTTCGTAACCAGGGACGAAAAACCTCACTGAAATTGGGCCGTTCCTTGTCTTTTTCTATTTCGGTTTTTATCTGTTGAATGGATTTCTCAACGATCTCAGGTTCTTCAATCCGCTTCAGGATTCTGCGGCCTTCTTCTTCTCGGCCCTTGCTTATAAGCCAGCGGGGCGTTTCAGGAAGGAACAGGATCCCGATCAGAAGAATCAGTCCCGGTACCACTCCGGCATATAACATCGGACGCCAGGATTCTACATCGTTGTTATTGGCAAAAGCCAGGTCACTCAGGTAAGACACCAGGATGCCGATGGTAATGAGAAGTTGAAAAAGAGAAACCAACCGGCCTCTGATTTTTGAAGGTGAAATTTCTGCAATATATAAAGGAACTGAAAAAGAAGATATTCCTATGGCCAGGCCGATGAACAGACGGGCATACATAAGTACATGTGCATTGGGTGCCCATCCCGACCATACGGCACCGACAACAAATATTACGGCTGCAGTCAGGATGGTTTTCTTCCGTCCGAAAATATCGGATAATCTTCCGGTGAAAGCGGCCCCGATGACAGCACCCAGCAATCCTGCTGTAGTGATGTTTTCAATCATGCTGTTGCTAAGCTGAAAGTTTTGTTGAAAAAACGGGATGGCCCCGGAAATTACACCGGTGTCAAATCCAAAAAGCAAACCGCCCGTAGCCGCCACTGCTGCAATAACGACCACAACATTTTTGTTGTAAGTGCCTTCTTTCATCATCTTGTCTGGGTTTTATAGGTTAACATATCTTAAATTAGAATGAAGTTCAGGTTTAGAATGTTCAAACCTACATATTTTTTTAAATAATTTTATGCAGACTTCCGGAAAAAGTTAATAATATCTTTTCAACAGTCATGTAAATCCCTGCTCCCGAAGCGGTACTTTTAATCAAATAACCTGTATCTCAAAAGGATAGATAAAAAAATATGCAGGGGCGTATTTTATGTGAATTATGATTAATTTTATATGATTCATCTGAATGCATTGTGATAGCTAAATATTTGTTAAACTTTTAAATGGTTGAAAAATGAAAACAATAAATGCAAAACGATTCCTATTGGGAACCTTGTTGAGTGTCTCTGTGATGCTCGTCGGATTTGCCGGTGTTAATCCGGTAAAGAATGAGTCTGCCTCAGGACAAAATACAAAAAGCGGGTGGAGGCATCTTTTTAACGGTAAGGATCTGACCGGATGGAAACATGTGGGGCCGGGTTACATGACTGTGGAGAGCGGCCTGATAAAAACACATGGAGGGATGGGGTTGTTATACTGGACCGGGGAGAAATTCGGGAATTGCACGATCCGTGTAGTCTTCAGGATGCGTGATAAAAACGATAACTCCGGGGTTTTCATCCGGATCCCGATTGAACCCCGTGAAGCATGGATGCCGGTGAACTATGGTTATGAAGTACAAATAGACAATCGTCCTGATCTCTCTAACGAGAATGATTACCACTATACCGGTGCGCTGTATTCCCTGACCAAGCCTCTTGCCAAACCGGGAAAACCGGGGCCGGAGTGGAATACTATGGAAATAACCCTGGATGGCCCCCGGACCATTGTTTATGTGAACGGGGTGAAGGTGACCGATTTTACCGAGGGTGATCCTGTTCCGTCCCGTAAGTTTGACTTTGAGCCTTTACGTGGTCCACGTCCTGATTTCGGGTATATAGGATTACAAAACCATAGCGACAAGGATGTGGTATTTTTTAAGGAAGTGTCGGTGAAACCTCTCCAAAAATAACCGGTGAAATAAAATCCTTAAATCTTTTTCCGATGTATACAAACAAACCGAAAAAGAAAAAGAAAGAAGCCACAAATGAACCTCCGGGACTCTCCCGGAGGAAATTTGTGGGGTTAACGGCTGCCGGAGCCACCGGGATAACGGTGGTGCCGAGTTATGCGGTCAGTGGGCTGGGTCATGTTGCTCCGAGTGATAAGCTTTATCTTGCCGCCGTTGGATGTGGGGGAGAAGGGGCGGCCGATATTCATGCTTTTATGAAAACACCCCGGAAGAATGTTGTAATATCACATCTTTGCGATGTAGATGACCGGCAGGCGGCGCGTGTACGTAAAGAATTCCCAAAAGCTCCTTTCTATCATGACTGGCGGGAAATGTTTGATAAAGAGCATAACCACTTTGATGCGGTAACCGTCGCCATTCCTGATCACAATCATGCGATTGTGGGACTGAGTGCCATGCAGCTTCATAAACATTTATATCTGCAGAAACCCTTGACACACGATATCTATGAAGCCCGTATTTTAACCCGGGCGGCACAAAAATATAAGGTGGTTACCCAGATGGGTGACCAGGGGGCTTCGTGTGACGGTATGCGTACCCTCCGGGAGTGGCTGGAAGCAGATGTGCTGGGAGAGGTCGAAAAGGTCTATTGCTGGACCGACCGGCCGGTATGGCCACAGGGCATCCCCTGGCCGGATAAACATCCCCCTGTGCCGAAAGAATTAAACTGGGATCTGTGGCTGGGCACCGCCACAGAGACTGAATATATTGACAATCTGGTTCCTTTTAACTGGCGTGGTTGGTGGAAGTTCGGTACCGGAGCCCTGGGCGATATGGGATGTCACATTATGGGTCCTCCCTTCAAGTTACTGGGACTGGGTTATCCTGTTGAAGTTTCCGGTAGTGCCAGCACCGTCTATGACGGCATCTTCTCAGAAGCACAATATCCCGACAGCGGTCCCGTGTCAAGTTCGATCCGCTTCCGCTACAAGTTAAATAACAAAAGAAATTTTGACCTGTACTGGATGGACGGAGGCATCATCCCGGAACGGCCCGACCTCCTGGACTCGGATAAAAACATGAACGAGATACTGGGAGACTGGCCCGGTTTGAATGACTATGAAGGCGCCACATTGTTTGTCGGGACAAAAGGTGTGGCTGCCTGTGGCTGGGGCGGACGGAACCCGATATTACTGCCTTTATCAAGGAATAAGGAGGTTCATGTGCCCCGGAAATATCCGCGTGTGGAAGGGGGCATGGATGGCCATTACTGGCAGTTTGTGGATGCATGTATCGCAGGGTACGGCAAGGCGGAGGTGGACTCTCCCTTCGAAGGATATGCTGGTCCGCTGACCGAAACCGTATTGATGGGAAATTTGTTGCTCCGTAGTTTTAATATCCGTAAAAAAATAAAAAGAAAAGACCCTGTTTACGGAGAGCTCGAAGGGTTTGTCTTCCCCGGACGCTATATCAATTATAAATGGGATGGAGAAAACATGCGGATTACCAACTTTGAAGAAGCCAATCAGTTTGTGAAAAGAAAATACCGCAAAGGATGGGGCAGCCTGAGCCTTACGTAGCATCACTTTAAGGATCCCCGTTTGAAGGTGTCTTCATCGGATACCGGTTTTTGAATAGCTGTGGTATGTCACAATTTTTTATTTTTTACAAAACCCGGAATCAGCCCCAAAGCGTAAATTATCATCACTCCGGATCCGGGGTCAGATGAACAATTTGTAGGACTAGATTTAATTCTATAATTTTACACGTGTTGTACATATTTTGATTGTAAATATTATTTGAAGGAGAAACCCGCAAGGATATTCTTCTTTTTGTTTTTGTCGGTCAATAGTGATAAATTATGGAAAAAATGAAAAGTATCTTTTCCCCCGGCGGACTGATTGTTTCGCTGCTTTTGCTGACCTCTTGTTACAGCCCTCCCATAAAAAAATATGCCCGTCAGGAACTGGGGGACGGATGGTATTTGCAGAGTGCCGACTCTGTCGGCATGGATGGGGGTGCCATAAGCTCTTCCGGTTATGATATGAAAAACTGGTATGAAGCACGTGTGCCTGAAACAGTGCTGCATTGTCTGGTCAGGCATGGCGTCTATACCGACATCTTTCGCAACGATAATCTGGAGAAGATTCCCCAAAAAACCTTCCGGTCCCCGTGGTGGTACCGCAGGGTCTTCACGCTGGAGGAAGTCCCGGAAGGATTGCTGCTGAAATTCAAAGGAATTAACTACAAAGCAAACATCTGGCTCAACGGCCGGAAGATCGCCGACACCGCTCAGGTGGTCAATAGCTTCAGGCAATTTACGTTTGATATTTCTCCTTATGCCGTAAAAGGAGACAATGTCCTGGCCGTAGAGGTCATCCCTCCGCGTCCGGGCGATTTTTCCATCGGCTTTGTCGATTGGAACCCCCGTCCCCCGGACGGCAATATGGGCTTGTTCCGGCCGGTGTTTCTGGAAAAAAACGGAGGCGTCAGCGTGTCCGATCCCTTTGTGGCCAGCGATGTGAGCGATGACCTGTCCCATGCGACCCTCACGGCGTCGGTGAGGGTGAAAAACCTCTCCGGAAAACCGCTGAGAGGGGAGATGGTCTTTTCTTTCGATGGAAAAGACATCCCCAAACCGGTATATCTTAAAGCCGGGGAGAGCAGGAAGATCTGCTTTGAAGCCGGCGATTTTGCAGCACTGAAGGTGGACCATCCCCGTCTCTGGTGGCCTCATACCCTCGGCGAACCGGCTCTCTATCAGGGAAAGTTCTTTTTCCGGAAAGGCCGGTATGTACTGGATGAAAAAGACCTGCATTTCGGGATCAGGGAGGTCACTTCCTCCCTGACCGGGGAGGGGTACCGTCTTTTCCGGATCAATGGCCGTAAGATACAGATACACGGCGCCGGCTGGACAGACCGCATGCTGATGGATGATACTCCGGCAAGCATACGCGCACAACTGGCCTATGTCAGGGATGTGAACCTCAATACGATTCGCATGGAAGGCTTTTGGGGAACCGGCCAGGAGATATATAACCTCTGCGACAGTATGGGTATCCTTATCATGGTGGGATGGAGCTGTCACTGGGAATGGCCGGAATATCTCGGGAAGCATACCGACCCGAAATACGGAGGAATTCTCAGCAAAGAGGATATGTCTCTGATGAGCGAAGCCTGGAAAGACCAGGTGGTGTGGCTGCGAAACCATCCGGCCATCTTTACCTGGCTGGTAGGGAGTGACCTGAAGCCCAAACCCGAACTGGAGAAAAAATACCGGGAGATCTTTCAGGAGTATGATACTACCCGGGATTACCTGGCCTCTGCCAAGGCGATGGTAACGCTGGCCGGGCCTACAGGTGTGAAGATGGAAGGGCCTTATGCTTACGTCCCCCCGGTGTACTGGTATTCTGATACCATAAAGGGAGGTGCCTATGGCTTTGCCACCGAGATCGGCCCCGGCGCCCAGATCCCCCCGCTGGAAAGCCTGAAAAAAATGTTTTCTCCCGATCATCTCTGGCCGATGGACGACATGTGGATGTACCATTCCGGACGGGGAGCCTTCCACTCTCTCAACCGCTATATGAAAGCCCTGCAGGCACGTTATGGTAAAGTGAAGGATCTCAGCGACCTGGAAAAGAAAGCCCAGGCAATGAACTATGAACTTATGCGTCCCATGTTCGAAGCTTACTCAGCCCGCAGATACCATGCCACCGGACTTATCCTCTGGATGCTTAACTCAGCATGGCCGGAAATGTACTGGCAGTTGTACGACTATTATCTCATGCCTAACGGCGCTTATTATGGTGCTAAAAAAGCGCTGCGTCCCTGGCATGCGGTGTATGATTACTCCCTTAAGGCCTTATATGTTGTAAATGATAAGCCGGAGGATAAAAAAGACTGTAAGCTAAAGGTGAGAATCTACGATCTTAATTCCGAAAAGAAATATGAAAAGGAGATCCCTGTGGACCTGACTGCCAATAGTTCCCGGAAAGGGCTTTCTTTAACGGATGCAGGAATAGCTCCCGCGTATTTTATAGATGTCCGTCTGTATGATTCTTCCGGAAACGAAATAGACAATAATTTTTACTGGATCTCCCGGAAAAAGGATGTGTTGAATTATGAAGATCCCCGCGAGCCCAACTGGCTTTACACCCCTTCAAAGCAATATGCCGACCTTACGGCTCTCAATCACCTGCCGCAGGTGGAGGTCTCCTCATCCATGACGGCGAAGACAGAAAAAGACCGTACATTGTTTACGGTGACCCTACAGAATCGTAGTGACAAGATCGCTTTTTTTGTCCATGCTGCCGTACGGGATGAAAAGAGCGGAGCAACCATTCTGCCGGTTTTGTGGAGCGACAATTACATCTCTCTGTTGCCGGGAGAGAAGAGGGTACTGACTGCTACGATCAATAACCGTTCTCTGAGAGATAAAACACCGCAGGTTATGGTTGGAGGATACAATGTGAAATGAAAATAATCCTCAGTATATCAGTGTGAGAGGGATGAGATACCGCCGGAAATAAGTAATATTTAAGCCGCAAAGGACCTGGAGTCTGCCTTCGCAAGGATCCGGCAGATAAAACAGGCACGATAAGCCAAGAGAAATTTACTAACATTCCCATATCCGGCATACAATAAACCCCAAACATAACAATAAATAAATACTTTCGGCAAACCTCATGATAAGTATGCTTTCAATACATGTCCTACTAATCTATTATGCTGATACTTATTAATTTTTATCTATGTGTTGGCCTACGTAGGTTCGTAGATCGCAACTGGTATCTTTCTAAATGTTTCCGGAACGACACATTAAGGCCAGATACCCGGAAGCAGTATCATTGAAGGTTGAAAAAACTCCCTGTTTTGGGGAGGAAGCCGGAGGTAATTGTTTTCGTTTGAGATAAAGTAGAATAGATTTGATGTTATCCGGAACCAAATCCGGATAAATTTGTAATTTTAGTTCGTATATAAAAAAGTTATAACCTATTTGAAAGAAACGAATAAATAAAAAAGTTAGAATTGAGAACTCCCTTTAAAATATCATTTGAGAAGAAAATTAAAAATATAGATAAGGATGAAATTATTAGATTGTTTTTAATCAATTCGCAAGGAAAACTGCATGATAAAATTGAAGATAATGGAGAGAAGAAAATAATTATTAAAGGAAAGTTTTTTTCACTAAATCCATTAGACCATGTTCCCTGGGATTTATGGTTAGGTTTTGCCAATAAGACTGAACTATGTTTTACCGGAGACAATACAATATTCTATACCGTTTATTTTACGTATGGAATAATATATTTTATCGCGGTATTATTATTTTTTCTTTTGATCCCATTGATATATTCCATTAAAATTGAAGCTCAATATCTGATATTCTTATCAGTTGTAACGGCTGCCTTTTTCATTCGTCTGATTATTAAAATACTTCTTCATAGACGCCTTTTCAACAGAACCCTAAAATATGAAAACAGATTATTAGGAAATTATAATTGGACTGAAATTTTGAAAAAGAAGACAGACAATGAGTTAAGAGATATTATTAATGGAAACACGACGTTAACACTGGAAATTCAGGAATTGGCAAAGGTAGAATTAGAAAAAAGAAAAAAATGAAATAAAACGGGCCACATTCATGTATATGGCCAAGGCGGTCCCGATGGAAACCGGGATCACCTGTTCCGGCCCGAAATCCCGGGATTCCTTTTTCCCTTCATCCCAATTTCCATTTAATTTCGTTCGTGAAGCGAGCTAAGTTCGGCTGCGAAACAGCCTAATCCCGAAACAACCAAATTTTTTTAAAATTTTGCTTTTGTTTCGAGGATGCACGCAACTCTAACGAAATGTTCGCTTGCGGCATTTCGTGAGTTGCGGCAGGACTACTGATTGACCACCGTATGACTACCGAATGACCACTTAATTTTGCTGCGAGCCTGCGAGCAGCTAATTACCGTGAACGAAGCAAACAAATTTCCATTTAATTTCCCCTACACAGCAGCATAATATAACTCCACACTACAAACTTTCAAACCTTCAGTGTAATTAGAGGCATTAGATGTTGAACTACTAAGGAGACGGAGGGCAGAGAGAAGAGACCGGTTAATGCATTTATTTATCCGAAAGAATACATGCAGGATCATTTTCTAAGAGTCGGTATTTGCGGATAAAATAAAAAAGTCATATCTTTATTGATAAGCATTCAAAAAACATCCTTTCAGAGGATATACAACACATATGACCTTTTTCCGGAAAATACGAAAGATATCCCTGCTGCTCCCGTTGATGCTGATCATCTCTTTCCCTTCCCACAGCCAGGATCTGCTCAGGAGCCGGAAGACCAGCTATTATACATATATCTACCGGATTACCAATGAAGAAGCAGGCCGGATTTACAAAAAGATATTCAAACAGGAGTTATGGAAAACCGCCCCCTCCTTTTTCCACACACTGGTGGACTCCTTTCCTACCGACAGCCAGTACTGTAAAAGGCTTACTGCGGGACATTATCTCAGGACCTATGCGGAGAAAAACACACAAAAACTTTCCATAACCACAGTCCGGAATTTTAACATTTACCTTTTTAACAACAATACGGATCTATGTCTCCAGGTCTTTGACCTGCAAGGCAATCCCGTATCGGATGCGGATGTGCATATCCGGCGGAAGAAACTCTCTTTCGACAAGGAGACACAAGCCTATACGGACAAGAAATCCAATAAGAAAGGTATCCTTACTGTTTCACGCAACGGACTGACAGCCTATTATGACCTGGCGAGGCAGTACAACAACTCCGGCATAAGAAGAGGCACTCGCAAGGTGGTTTACAGCCCTCCCGTCAAATATATCTGGTTGCCGGTACGATTTATCATTTCCCTCCCGGTGGATGCGGTCATGTCGGCGGTACGTGGCTGGCCGCAGGGAACGATCGGTCAGACGGGCGACTTTTTCGTTAAGATCTCCGATAAGATCACCTGCCTTTTTAATCACTACTACTGTGATCTTTACGGCAACAGGTTCAGGAAAAGACATACGGGTTACCTTGTTTTCAACAAGCCCAAATACATGCCGGGAGATACGGTAAAGCTCAAGGCTTTTCTGGAAACCAAAAAGGGAAAGCCGGTATCCCGAACGGTCAGCGTAATACTCCGGAATAACCGGAAAAACATCGAGCTGACCCGGCTGCGTCCCTACCGCCCGGGCGGGTATGAATACAGTTTTTATCTGCATGATTCCCTGCATCTGCAGCTGGACAAGAGGTATACGATACGGATCAGGAAAAATGACCGGAAGGAGTACATCAGCGGCTCCTTCAGGTACGAGGATTACGAGCTGACCAAAAATACTCTCTCCATAAGCACCGGCAAAAAGGTACAGTACAGGCATGACCCCCTCCGGCTGTTTGTCAGGGGGACGGATGAGAACGACCTGACCCTGCCGGATGCCCGGCTGGAGATCCTGCTTACACCTGTCCAGACCACCCGGTACGTAGCCGACCATGTGTTCATCCCCGACACCCTGCTGTTCCTGAAAAAGAAACTTAAACCGGCCGGTCAGACAGAAATCCTCCTGCGTGATTCAACTTTTCCACCGGCCAACTTCACCTATGACATCCGGGTCAGGATGCTGACGTCGGACAACGAGGTTCTGAAAAAGCATGAAAGGGTGGCGTATTATTATGAAACAGAGAAGTTCAATATTACGACGGAAACAGACTCGATACTTTTTGAATATCAGAATAACGGTCGGACCCAACCCAGAGAGGTATCCATTTTTGCCGAAGATGATTTCGGGAACAAGAAAACGGTATATAAAGGTCCCAGTCCCTGCAGGATCAGACTGAAACCTTATTATTCCTCCTACACCGTACAAAGCGACAGTCTTTCAGGCCGCATAGACATTGCCCGCGAACCATCCCTCCTGCAATGCCTGTCCGAGCGGACCCGTGACTCTGTGTACGTCACGGTGAGCAATCCGCGCAAGCTCCCCTTTATCTACAGCATCTACCGGAGAAACAGGGAGCGGTCGTCCGCATACTCTGACTCGCTGGGTTTCCGGGAAAAGGCCGGGACAAAACAAAACTATTTCATTTCGATCCGTTACCTCTGGGGAGGCAGGGTAAGGGAGGAGAATTTCAGGATCCCATTCAAAGAGGATAACCTGCATATTGCCGTCAGGGCACCTGCGCTTGTCTACCCCGGACAAAAGACAAAGATAGAACTGCTGGTCACCAACACAGAAGGAGATCCCGTGGAAGGAGTTGATGTAACAGCTTTCTCCATAACAAAAAACTTTCATTACGCTCCTCCCGACCTGACCTTTCCCGTAAAACCCGGAAAAAACAAAAATGTGATCAACAATTTCTTTTTCAAAGCGTTTGATCCGGATATGTTCAGCCGGATAAAGCTGGACTACAACACATGGAAGATCCTAGCCGGTATTGACACCATAGCATATTTCCGGTTCATCTATCCGGGCGATTCGATCTACCGGTTCGAATACACACCGGAAGATTCCGTGACACAGTTTGCTCCCTTTGTCATTTCTGAAGGCAATGTCCTTCCCGTCTATGTCATTTATGTTGACAGCAAGCCTGTCTTTTTCAGATGGTCGGTCCGGCCCGCCCCATACTCTTTCAGGATCGACAGCGGCTACCACCAGATCAAGCTCAGGGCCCCTTTCCGGAGTATCGTGATCGACAGTGTATATCTCACTTACGGAAAGAAGCTGATCTTCAGTGTCGACCGGGATGCCGGCAACAGGCATATCCGGTCCATGAAAGCCGACAATAAGCTGAGCGATTATGAGAAACATCTTCTCTACAGGTACATCGTCCCTTTCCGGAATACCTTTGGAGAGCATTATGCCTATCTTGAACAGGGAAAAAACATCCAACTGCTGAACCCGGAACTTACGCGTCAAAGGAGTGGCTTTGCAGGTCCTTTTGCCGGCGATCTTACCTTTCACCTCCTTGACAGTTTCTCCCTGGCCTTCCGGCATGAGCCTTTTTACGAATATGTTTTCCGGCCCGGACTGTTAAAGATGCGTTGCATCGATCCGAAAGCGAGGTATCCCGCATTCCTGAGCAGCTATCCTGTTGCCCCCTCTTTCGCGGACATTCCGCTTACGCGGCAGGCGCTTGAGAAGAAATGGGAAGATTACCTGGATGCCAAAAGATATACCACGGTCTGGGACCGTTATCCCGATCATACGAGGTCCGGATACGGTAATCTGCTGATCCGTTTAAAAACCGGCCGGGAGACTGCTGGAAGAGCACCCCTGAACATGCTGATCGTCAAATATGACGAACCGGATTTTCTGCGCGTCTATCCCGGCAGGTCAACGCTGGTCTCCGACCTGTCCCCGGGTCGTTACAGGCTTATTTTCTTTTATCCGGGCGCCCGATATCATATTGAAGATTCTCTCGTTATCCGGCCTGACGGCATGAACTATTATGCTTTTGCCCCTCCCCGCACGCTCAGAAAAGACACGTTCAGCCTATACGTAAGTCGTCTGATCAGGAAGACCCTGTTCACATCGTATCCCGTGGCTGCAAGCAAAAATACGATCCTCCGGGACTACCGCAGATATCAGCAACAAGACCGTTATACCGGCCCGGGTTATGTGGTGGAGGGTTATGTCAGGGATGCGGAGAGCGGGGAACCCTTGCCGGGAGCGAACGTCGTGATCAAGGGAACCTTTTACGGCACGGTAGCAGATGTGGATGGATATTACTCGATCAATGTTCCCGAGAGATACAATGTCCTGGAATTTTCTTTTGTCGGCTACCGCACGTTGGAGAAAACGATCGGCGACAGAACAACGGTAAATGCTGATCTTTCCCCTGATCTGATGGCCCTCGACGAGGTGGTGGTAACCGGTTATGGCTCCAGGAAGAAAAAGAGCCTTTCGGCTCCGGTAATAACCGGTCCCACCGCCGCCTATTCTTCGGCAATAACAGATGATAAACTCCAAGAAGTACTGCAGGGAAGCGTTGCGGGCCTTTCCATACAGAACAGAGGCACCTCTCCCGGGGCGACTGAAATACAACTCAGAGGGGCCATGTCCACGCTCTCGTTAAGTGCCCATCCGCTGGTCGTTATCAACGGCCGCATATATACCGGGAAGCTGTCTGCAGTGGATCCTTCGGTCATCAGCAGTATCAGGATACTGAAAGGTACAGAGGCCACCTCTCTTTACGGATCCCGGGGTGCCAACGGTGTGATCCTGATAAAAACCGTTCCGGGGACTTTCCAGGTCGCTGCCGGCCTGCCCGACGGGAAAAAAGGAGCTTATCCCGTTCTTTTCCCGGAAGAGGCTTACCGGGCCAGCTCGATACGGGACAACTTTTCCGATTATGCTTTCTGGCAGCCTGCCCTGGTCACAGACAGAGCGGGAAGAGCCGGCTTTGAAGTTACCTTCCCGGATGATGTTACCAGTTGGAGGACCTTCTATCTTGCCATGGGAGCCAAAAGACTCTCCGGACAAACAGAGGGGTTGATACGCTCTTACAAACCGCTGATGGCTCGTCTGGCCCTTCCCCGTTTCCTGGTCCGGGGCGATACCTCTTATGCGATCGGCAAGGTGATCAGCTTCCTGCCGGACACGACCTTTGTGGAAACAAAACTTGAGGTCAACGGTACAGAGATATTCAGACATTCCGGCCTCTGCAGGAATGCCCTCATCGACACCCTGCCGGTCATTGCCCCGGCAGACTCCCTGAAGGTAAAATATTACCTGCAGACAAAAGACGGTTATTTTGACGGCGAGCTGAAGGATCTCCCTGTTTTCCCGCAGGGGCTGGAGGAGACCCACGGGCATTTTTATGTGCTTGATAAAGACACCTCCCTGGAGATATCTGCCGACACAAGCATGGGAAAGGTGACGCTTTACGCCCGGGCAGATATCCTCACCGTAGTAGAAGATGAGATCGCACATCTGATACACTACAAATATTACTGCAATGAGCAGATAGCCTCCAAGCTCAAGGCGCTGTTGGCAGAGAAAGCCATCAAAAAGGCAAAGGGAGAGCCTTTCAGGAAAGACCTCCGGATCAAAAAGCTCATTAGGATCCTGAACAGGAACCGGGTCAGCAACGGTCTGTGGGGCTGGTGGAAAGGTTCGGAGGAAAGCCTCTGGATCAGCCTGCATGTGCTGGAAGCCCTGACACAGGCCGGCCGCCAGGGATACAAAACAAGCCTGGACAGGGAGAAGATCACCGAACGTATGGTATGGGAGCTGGAAAATAGGCCCGATTTCTCCTCAGCGATCAGGATACTCAGGATACTCGTCCTCCTGGAGGCACAAGTCAACTATCCGCACTATATCTCCCTGCTGGAAAAGGATTCTTCCCGCTCCCTGAACGATCTTCTAAAGATCATGGCGCTTAAACAACGCTGTCATCTGGATCCCGGCACGGATACCCTCCGGACCTTCATGGACACCACCCTTTTCGGCAATTATTATTTCAGCGATGATGACCGGACGACCGACCTTTTCAACAACGACGTGCAGAACACACTGCTTGCATACCAAATACTCAGGGCGGACAGCACCACCGTAGAGCAGGTATTGCGCAAGATGCGGAATTATTTTCTGGAAAAAAGAAAAAACGGCTACTGGAGGAACACGTACGAGTCTGCCGGTATCATAGAGACGATCCTGCCCGATCTCCTGAAAGAAAGGTCCGGATCATCCCATCCCGTTTTAAAGATAGCAGGAGACACCTCACTCACTGTCACGAAATTCCCTTTTAAGATGGAAACGGATCCGCACCGTAAGATCAGGATAAACAGGTCGGGTAATTATCCGGTATACCTGACCTCTTGGCAAAAATCATGGAACCCCTCTCCTGCCATAAAAGGTAAAGACTTTGAGATCACCACCTCATTTGAGGACTCCTCCTCATCCCTGCTGACGGCCGGGAAAGAAACAAAACTCATCGCGAGGGTGAAGGTTAAAAAAGACGCCGATTATGTGATGATCAATATCCCGGTGCCCGGCGGCTGTTCCTATGCAAACAAAAAAAACAGATTCAGCAATGAATCACACAGGGAATACTTCAAAAATGAAACGACCATCTTCTGCAGTCATCTCTACAGGGGAGAATACACTTTTGAGATCGCGCTGATCCCGAGGTATAGCGGGACCTACACCCTGAACCCGGCCAAAATCGAACTGATGTATTTCCCGACTTTTAATGCCAACAACAAGATCAAAAAGGTGACTATAATACATCCTTAGGCAATTCCAGGATATACATGCAGACAATTCATCTTCGAAAGGAGGTTTGATCTTAACCTGTGGTCATTGATCCTGAAAGAAGGGGAAGTCCCTGACGCCGCCTACGGCCTTATTATACCGAACTTATCATGTTGAAAATCTTTACCCCAAGAATCAGCGACACATAGCGGATCGCTTTATCCCAAAGGAAACCGGCAGCTTACAACCTTCCAGACCGTATCTGATAAGCCCGCCTCCTATAAGAGCAGACCTGTTTCCGACCCGCGAGCAAACCTGATCCTTCGCTTGCGTTGTAACCAACACTTACAGAACAGGTTTCGAAGGCGACCGCATGTTATTACGTATCGAAATACGTATCATTCTACGTAGTTGCAATTTTATATTATACTGTTTATATAATATATACAAACACTTTTTAAAATCACTGTTCATAAAGTATTAATCCGTCCTCTCGACTATCATGTAGGGTCCGGTTCCGACGAGCGAAGCTTCCCTTCACTGCCGATTGATGGATATGACGGACGAAGTGGGTGCTGGAAATACGTAAATGTATAAATGCCTCGCCCGCCATATTCGCCAGTAGGCGGAGACGACGGGATTGAATGATTGATTGAATGACTACCGAATGACTACTTAATTTCGCGAACGAAGTGAGCTAATTATGTGAGCGAAGCGAACAAATTTCCATTAAATTTCCCCTGCGCCTCGTCTTCGTCCCGGTACCTCGGTACCCCCCTGCGGGAGGCAGGTAACCGTCGCTTCGCTCCGCCCACTCGGGGACCGGGGACTATGGCAAGCAGACGTAAGCCCAGAGGAATTCTTTGCTAAAATCCGGTAAATAATCCGTTATTTTCTTAATATTGTATCCCTGTATTTACAGACCCGGTCAACGAACCCGCTGCCGCGTCAATAGCGGCAACATTAAAACTTAAAACATTGAAAAAGAGTATTTTCTTTCTGGTATTTGTTTTAACAGGCATAAACCTGTTTTCGCAAGACAACCCTATAGTCAATCACAGATTATTTGTTGAAGTGGATCCTTCCACGTCCGGGATCCATGTTACCGACACCCTTTCCTTTCCCGGCGATCAGGTAAGGATTTTCAGTTTGAATGCCGCACTAACCCCGGAAAGCAAGACCCCCAAAGTCAGACTCAAAAAGGTTGAGGGCCCTGTCAGGGCCACGGATGTGGGTATGGACCGGGACAACACTGCAGAAGAAAGCGATGTAAAACTGATCAGGTGGAAGATCACCGGCAATGCCAAAACTGTTGTGATCGCCTACAGCGGCAAGATCGAAACGAAAAAAGAAGATAAACAGGCGGAATACCAGCGGGGATTTACACAATACTCGGGTGTGATAAATGAGAAAGGTACGTATCTGGCAGGGTCGACCTGGTGGGTGCCTGCTTTCGAGGATGCTTTGATGACGTTCCGTCTCACCACCCTCCTGCCCAAAGGATGGGAAAATGTGTCCCAGGGCCTGCGTACGCAGGAAAAAGTGTCCGGCGACAAGCATCTTGATACCTGGTATTGCGACAAACCCCAGGAAGAAGTGTTTTTAATTGCGGCCCCGTTCACGGAATATTCCTATGATATGAGCAGTGGAGTGAAGGCCATGGCCTTTCTGCGCACACCCGACGAGGCGCTGGCAAACAAATATCTTGAAGCTACGGAGCAGTATATGGAGATGTATCAGTCGATGCTGGGCCCATATCCATACGGTAAATTTGCCCTGGTGGAAAATTTCTGGGAAACCGGCTATGGCATGCCGTCCTTTACTTTACTGGGTGAAAAGATTATCCGTTTCCCCTTTATTTTACACTCTTCCTATCCGCACGAACTGCTGCACAACTGGTGGGGCAACAGCGTGTACGTGGATTTCGGCACGGGCAACTGGTGCGAAGGCATTACCGTATTTATGGCTGACCATCTGATCAAGGAACAGCGGGGAGAGGGGGAAGAGTACCGGCGTTCCACCCTGCAGAAATTTACGAACCTTGTTACTCCTGAAAATGATTTCCCGTTAAAGAAATTCCTTTCCCGATATGATGGTCCCAGTGAAGCGATCGGTTACGGGAAAGCCATGATGATGTGGCAGATGCTGCGCCGTAAGCTCGGGGATGAAATATTCTTAAAAGGAGCGAAACGTTTTTACGGAGAAAACAAATTCAAGGTTGCAGGGTTTGAGGATATCCGCCACGCCATGGAAGAAGTGTCCGGCACCGGCCTGAAAGCTTTTTTCGATCAATGGGTAAACAGGAACGGAGCGCCTGAGATCGCCATAAAGGATATTGCCACAGACAAATATAACGACGGTTACCGGATCTTTATTACCCTGCAGCAAAAACAGCCGGAAGATGCCTTTACGGTTGATGTACCCATCCATGTTGCCACGACCAAAGGGGTTGAGCCCTTTGTTTTCAATATGACCGGGAAAGAGCAATCGTTTCAGCTATTCCTGAAAGACCGGCCGGTGAAACTGGCGGTGGATCCGCAGTATGATGTCTTCAGGATCCTGGACCCCCATGAAGTTCCTCCAGCCCTTTCGAAGATATGGGGCAGCAGGGACAATGTCATGATCCTTCCCGCCAATGCCGGAAAGGAAGAGGTCAGCATGTACCGGACCTTTGCCGCTCAATGGAAAGAAACGGACAATGACAATTTTACGGTCGTTTACGACAAAGACCTGGACGCACTGCCAAAGGATAAAACAGCCTGGATACTGGGTTTTAACAACAAATTTGCCTCCGGGCTAAATGAACAGCTATCCGGATATAATTCGGGTTTCAATGCCGACAGTGTCTGGTTTGGAAAGGAAAAAACAACCCAAAAAGGCAATAGTTTTGTTTTCACTGTTTTTGATAAGGACGATGCAACCCGGCAATCGGTTTTTATTGCCTTCGATAACCCGGAAGCCATCGGCGGCCTGGTCACTAAACTTCCGCACTACGGCAAATACAGCTATCTGGCATTCAGCGGAGAAGAACCTGCCAATTTCATGAAAGGGCTGTGGCCGGTACTTCATTCACCGATGGTTAAGGTTTTTGATGACGAATTTGCGAATGCCGGGGTCGTGATAAAACGTGCACCGCTGGCGACCATAAAGCCCGTGTTCTCCGAGAACAGGATGATGGCAACCATAAAATATCTTTCTTCCGATGCTCTGAAAGGCCGGGGGTTGGGGACCCGGGAGCTGAATCAGGCCACCGCTTACATTGCCGGAAAATTCCGGGAAGCCGGTTTAAAGCCCCTCATCGGAAACAGTTATCTCCAGAAATTTACCCATACCTTCAAAGACAAGGGGGAGCTGCCCGTTACCAACGTGGTCGGCATCATTGAGGGTACAGACCCCAAACTGAAAGATTTCCCGGTGGTAGTATCTGCACACTACGACCATCTGGGCCTGGGATGGCCAGATGTACACAAGGGAGACGCCGGAAAAATCCATCACGGCGCCGACGACAATGCCAGTGGCGTGGCTATCCTGATCGAGCTGGCCAAAAACATGGCAAAATCAGTAAAGCCGAAACGCACGATCATCTTCCTTGCCTGCAGCGGAGAAGAAGCCGGTCTGATCGGCTCGCATTACTTCGTAGCCCACCGGAAAGACTATATCAAAGGAGAGATATATGCCGATATCAACCTTGACACAGACGGCAGTCTGTTTGACAAAAAACTGCTGGTGCTTAATGCCAATACTGCCCGGGAGTGGAAGTTCATCTTTATGGGCACGGATTACACCACCGGCGTCAAATCCCAGGTAGTGGAAAAACAACTGGATGCCAGCGATCAGGTCTCTTTCATCGAAAAAGGCATTCCGGCCGTTCAGTTGTTTACCGGCGCCACGGAGAACTACCACCGGCCCACCGACACGTGGGATAAGATTGACGGTAAAGGCCTGGTGAAAGTAGCCATGGTAGCCAAGGAAGCGATCACGTACCTGGCCGACCGTGAAGAGCCGCTGGCGTTCACCGGACCGGCAGGGGCAGCCATGCGGCCTGCAACAGCTCCCCGGTCTAAAACCGGGAAAAGGGTGAGCACCGGTTCTGTACCCGACTTTGCCTGGACTGGGAAAGGGATCCGACTGTCCTCGGTGGTGGAAGGATCCCCCGGAGAAAAAGCGGGACTCAAAACCGGAGATATCATTGTGGCCGTTAACGGACAGGCTACGGATGATCTACGGACGTATTCCGGTCAGTTGAAACAATTTCAGCCGGGGGATATGATCACCCTCACCGTTTTGAGAGATGGCCGGAAGAAAAATATCAAGCTGAAGCTGGGGGAGAGGTAGGCAGTAAGAGATGAGAGATGAGAAATGAGCAGAAAGAGCGGGCAGTCCTGAATGCTCTTTTATTTAATTCTTTTTCCTGTTCTGTCTATAAAATACCATGAATCACTTTCCCATATTGTGTGCTCTTTGTCTTTTATTGTTTTACATTTCCTGGAAACTTTTGCTTTGCCGTTTTCAAAAGGATATGCACATTCAAACCGGCACGGAATCACGATCTCCCCGGATTCGTTTGCATATCCTATTTTACCATTTCTTATAACTCTGAATAAACCTTCTTTCACATAATCCGGTCCATTGTCGAAGGTAAATACCTGAAAAAGAATGTTTTCATTTCTGTCAATGCCTATGATTCCATATTTATGATCAGAGACAATCGCAAAAGTTCTTAATGTATCAGTCCATGTCGCATAATATTTTCCAACGGGAATAATCGTGTTGTTCCTTTGATCTGTAAATGCAAAAGGGCTGCCAAACTCGTAAACCGGGCCATTGGATGATCTGGCAATTAAATAATCAGTCGTATCAATGGAGGATAAGTCCAGATCATGGTATTTTATTTCTTCGGATTTGTTCCTTTTTGAATGTGAGCAAGATGCTAAAGTGAAAACTACTATTGTAAATATTAATCCGGCTTTCATTTCATCTCTTTTTCAGAACGGTTCCGCTCCCCGGGAGAACCAATATTTATGAATACAAGAGACAAGTTACGTTATATTTCTGAATATCATATATATCTGGCACGGTTACCTGTATGTTTTACAACAGTCATTCTTAAAAAAACACGCTTCTGCCGACTGAAAAAACGGTTCCGGACAACTTCCACAGTGAATGTCAGATCATAAAATCCCGAACGTGTGCTGTGGACGAAGAAAGCGTAATCCGGAGTAGAATCACAAAGAATCTGCTCATGTTCCTGTCTGCAAGATTACAAGTGTTTTTATTACCATCAGGAGAATTTCCGCTGTTAGGATGATGAAGAAGAAGACTCTGGCCGGGATACGTTTCCATTTCACGGATCTGCGCCTGCTTCGCCAGCCTTTGACCCATAACCAGACAAGCAGCAGCAGTCCGACGAAAAGTATAAAATATATATGTTTCAGGAGACCATAGATCTTTGATACTTTTCGCATGGAGGAACCGGTATCCAGTACCTGTACACAGTCATCCGAGAGTGTTTTCCCGTTCCATACCCCTTCGACGCGGATCCCGTTGTTGCCTGGTTTCAGGGGTATATCTTTCCAGACAACCATGTTGTTCTCCGGTGACTGTGAGCCGATGACGTTGCCGTTAACTGTGAGCGTTATCGTTTTGAGGTTGGTATATACTTTTACATCTATAGTCTTATCATACCGGAAAAGAAAACGTTTTGAAGTGATATGCAGCACGGGCTGGTTACTCCAGTGGGCTTTATATAAGTAAAAAGCATCTTTTTTCGTTTTCCGGTCAAAGGTTACCAGACCTTTGTCGTTGATGCCGTAATGATCTCCTTCGCGCCTGATGCTGGAACCGAAGTCGAACATGTTCCACGCGAAAGTCCCCCATACATACGGACGGGTGCTGAAAGCTTTCAGGTACTCTTCATGGAAATATCCCTGCCACTCTTCAGGATGAGGTGAGCCGAAAGGATTGGGCGGGGCCGGTTTTTTTGTATGTTGAGAGATACTGCCGCCTGCTCCGTATTCACTCAGCCCGATACAGAGGCGGGGATAGTCTTCATGGGTTTTGTCCAGGAATTTCCCGATCCCTGACGGTTTACCGTAATACCATCCGTAATACCGGTTCCAGGCTATGACATCGGTGATGTTATGGATGTTCTTATCAGGGTCGAGCATGCTGGCCCCGGCTGTCAGGCGGGAGGAATCCTCGCTTTTTGCCAGTTTGTTGAGCGTTTTTACAAAAGCCACGGGGCTTTCTTTTTCCGGGACCTGGATCTCATTGAAGATGCTCCAGAAAATGATGGAGGGGTGATTGAAGTTTTGTCTTATCAGTTCGGTTAGTTGCTGTTTCAGATTGTCCTGAAAAGCTTTGGTGGGTTCATATCCGTTGGTTTTGCTCAGGAAACCTCCGGGAGCGCCCACCCAGGGAATCTCTGCCCAGACGATGACCCCGGTGCTGTCGGCCAGGTTATACATGTCGGCGGCCTGCTGGTAATGTGCAAGTCGCAGTGCGTTTGCCCCCATTTCAAGAATAAGATCCATATCCTGTTTGTGGTCGCTGTATGAAAGAGCAGATCCTTTATTGTAGCGGTCCTGGTGACGACTTACTCCCCGTAGCGTCAAATGCCGTCCGTTAAGGAAAAATCCACTGTCAGGATCGACCCTGAAATAACGCAATCCCAGCGGCTGGGTCTCACTGTCGGTGATCCGGCCGTCCTCCAGAAGATCGACTTTTACATGGTACAGATAGGGATCTTCCCTGCCATTCCATAATCTCGGATGCCGCATGGTAAGGTTTTTGGAGAATGTGCTTTCGCCGGGAGGAGCGTTATACATCTCCTTCAGAGCCTGAACCCTCCTCCCTTCCGCATCCAGCAGGGTGATTGCCAGGGACCGGTTTGCCTTTCTGCCGGTGGCATTGGAGATATCTGCCTTCACGGCTATCTCGGCAGAGGATTCTGACACATGCATGGGGATCAGATAGATACCGGGGGAGGCATGATCCAGGGGGCTGATACAGACCCGGGGAGCGACGATCAGTTTTACGGGACGGTAAATTCCTCCGTACAGGTTGAAATCACCCCCCAGGGGAGGTACATCGGGGGTGTAGGTGTTGTTGGCTACAACCCGGAGGATGTTTTCCTTCCCGTACTTTAATTGTGGTGTCAGCTCAAAGACAAAAGCGGAATAACCGCCCCGGTGCCTGCCCAGTAACGTGTCGTTGAGATAGACCCGGGCTGTGGTCATTACACCTTCGAATCTTACGAAAACGCGCTTCCCTTTCCAGGTGGCAGGGGCTATGATTTTCTTTTCATAGACGCCTTCACCACGGTAATAAGAGATCCCCTCCTGTGCGTCGGTGGCATTCCAGGTATGCGGAACCCGGACCGTATCATCAATTTTTATTCCCGAAACAGACCCTCCGGTAAAATGCCAGCCTTTGGCCAGCGGAATCTCTGTGCGGTTTTGTCCCCATAGAGGGTGCAATGATACGAAGAGGAAAAATGCAAGGGCGGAAAGGGAGATTTTCTTCATTTTGTAAGGATGTTATATTTTGTAGGAAAAGGGGATCTCTTTCTGATCCGGGGAGTCCATGGGTGGATTTTGTTCATGACAGATTCTGTATCCGGTATTGTATATCAAAGATAAACACAAAATCAGTAAATAAAAACCATTTGGTGTTACCGGATAATTTTGGGAGGGAAGACGCTTGCTCCGTGCCGGAATTTTCCATATTTTAGCCTTGCTGAATTTTCAACCAAAAACCGGGAAATTATGAAAAAGATCATCTCCTTTCTTGCATCAGGAATTCTCCTCATCGCAGTGGCATGCACCACGCGTCCTGATGAAACCGTTACCGTGGTACAAGTACCGGATACCGGGACTGTCAATTCCTTTTATACGGGGAACCGGCCTCCTTTGCAGCCCGCTCCCTTCATCAAATTGCCGATAGGAGCGATCAAGCCGGAAGGCTGGCTGAAAAAGGAACTGGAGCTTCAGGCCGACGGGTTTCACGGTCATCTGGAAGAAATCAGCCGTTATCTCCAAAAAGAAAACAATGCCTGGCTGGACCCGCAGGGCAAAGGGGAACATGGCTGGGAAGAAATGCCTTACTGGCTGAAAGGGTACAGCAATTGCGGCTATGTGCTGAACAATGAGAGCATGATCCGGGAAGCGGGGACCTGGATCCATGCTGTTTTGCGCAACCAGCGTGAGGACGGATGGATTGGGCCCGAGCATGAGAAAAGCGGTATCGCCACCCATCTCAGGGGCCGGGCCGACCTGTGGCCCAATATGGTGATGCTTACCTGTCTGCAGAACTATTATGAATATGCAGGCAATGACAGTGTCCTTTCCCTGATGTCACGATATTTCAAATACCTGCAGACCTATCCGGATGATAAGTTTCTGGTGGGTTTCTGGCCGAAGATGCGGGCCGGAGACATGTTGTATTCCACCTATTGGCTGTATAACCGTACAGGAGAAAAATGGCTGCTGGACTTTGCGAAGAAAATACACCGGAATACCGCCCGCTGGGATACCGGTATTGCCAGTTGGCACAATGTAAACATTGCACAGGCTTTTGGCGAACCTGCCACATACTGGATCCAATCCAAAGATCCCGGAGATCTGCAGGCTGCAGAGAGAAACTGGCAAACGGTTAGGGAGAAGTATGGACAGGTCCCCGGTGGATTGTTCGGGGGAGATGAAAATTGCAGGCCGGGCTATACGGGACCACGGCAGGCCATTGAGACGTGCGGGATCGTGGAAGATATGTTGTCCGACGAGGTACTGGTACGTATCACCGGAAATCCGGTGTGGGCCGATCGTTGTGAAAATGATGCATTCAATACCCTGCCGGCTGCTTTTACCCCGGATATGAAAGCGCTGCGTTATCTTACCGCTCCCAACATGCCCCAATCTGACTCCATGAGCAAATGCCCCGGAATAGATAACTGTGGCCCCATGTTTTGGATGAACCCGCATATTCATCGCTGTTGCCAGCATAATTCGGGACAGGGATGGCCCTATTATGCTGAAAATCTATGGTATGCTACCCCTGATAACGGTCTGGCAGCCGTCTTTTTCTCTGCCAGTGATGTGACGGCCAAAGCCGGTAACGGAGTTACGGTGAAAATATCGGAGAAAACACATTACCCTTTCGAAGATAAGATTGAATTTATTATCAATCCGGACACCTCCGTTGCTTTCCCGCTTTATCTTCGTATCCCGGGATGGTGCAACAATCCTGAGCTTCAGATAAACGGGAAAAAGATTACCCCGGATGCCCGGCCACAGGCTTATATAAAAATAGCCAGGGTTTTTAGCAAAGAGGATCGGATCACACTTATCCTGCCTATGCCGTTGTACATAAAAAAATGGGAGAAGAATAAAAAAAGTGTCTCTGTCAATTACGGTCCGCTGACCTTCTCATTGAAGATAAAGGAAAATTATGTTCAAAAAGGAGGCACGGAGAAATGGCCGGCCTGGGAAATATTTCCGGCTTCCGCATGGAACTATGGCCTGGTTGTGGATGATCAGCTTCCTGAAAGATCCTTCAGGGTTATCCGGAAACCGTGGCCCCGGAATGACATGCCTTTTACCCCGGAAAACGCTCCGGTTGAGATACAGACCCAGGCCAGAAAAATACCTGCCTGGAAACTCGACGAAAAAGGCCTGGTGCAGAGAATCCCTCTTAGCCCGGTCAGTACCACCGAACCCAGGGAAACCGTTACCCTGGTGCCCATGGGTGCTGCCCGGATCCGGATATCGGCCTTCCCGGTTTGTGAAAAATGACCGGATCCGGTGCCCGCATGTCTGGATGTGGTTTTTCCGGCTCCCTCCCGTGAAAACAGGTATATCGATTGCGGTTATTATAAGTGTGGGTATTACAGTGTGATACGAAAAATCTACGTAGGCAACTACGTAGGAAAAAATCACCGGACAGGATCGTGGCGGATATTCGCCGGATGAGAGGACCCTTGTCGTTTACAGGGTGCAGAAGGAGAGGATAAGACGCATTAATATTGTTGTAAGTCGCTGTGTATAATTTATGTCGAATGTTTCAAACATTCGACATATTCTTATAGACAAAAATATTTTCTTAATTTATTATATTTACCAATATTAGTTTTTCTTTCAATTCCTGAAAAGATCACAATGAAAAAGTATGGTTTCTTTTTACCGTTTTTAATTCTGTTTTTCAATGTTTTTTCGGTTTTCGGACAGGCTCCCCCGGATGATTTGTATTTGAGGGACCGGCTTCAGCCCGTTACCCGGGATAACATCTTCAAAACCGCCGGATATTATAACTGGGGTGCTTCCATCATCAGGGGGAAGGACGGGAAGTATCATCTCTTTTATGCCCGGTGGAAAAAAGAATACAGTTTCACGGGGTGGTTGCTCTTTTCCGAAGTGGCTCATGCGATCTCCGATACGCCTGCCGGTCCGTGGAAATACAAAGAGACTGTTTTGCAGGGACGGGGTCCCGGCCATTGGGATGCGTATACCTGTCACAACCCCAAGATCAAATATTTTAACGGGAAATATTATCTATACTACATTTCAACGAATTATGGGGGTCAGGTGCTGACTAAGGAGAAACTCCTGGAAGTGGCACACACCGGATATACACATCCCTTATGGATGCCGCTGCGCAACAACCAGCGTGCGGGGGTGGCTGTATCTTCTTCCCTGAACGGACCATGGCAGCGTATGGAACAACCGCTGATAGAGCCCTCGGGACCCATTACCCGGGTGGCGGTGAACCCGGCCATCGCCAGGGGGAAAGACGGCCGGTACTATCTCATCGTGAAAGGCGATAAACCCGGCGCGAAAAAATTCCTGAGAAATCAGGCGGTAGCTGTCTCGGATGCTCCGACAGGTCCGTTTATCATGCAGCCTGAGCCGGTGATCGACTTCCTGGATACGGAAGATATGTCTGTGTGGTACGACCGGAAAAGAGACCGTTTTTACGGGGTGTTTCATGCCCATACCTTCATCGGAATGGTTACTTCGGCGGATGGCATTCATTGGAAGAAAGCTGTGGATTATGTTGTTATGCCCAGGAAGGTGCCCATGTCCGACGGAACCGTGCTGAAACCCGGCCGGCTGGAACGGCCTTTTGTTTATCTGGAAGATGACGAGCCCCGGGTATTGAGCATGGCGGTCAAGCAGGGGGACGAGTCGTATAATATCTGTATTCCGGTAACCCACACGGACCACCCGCTTCCCAACCCACGTCAGCGGGCCTGGCAGGAGGCGGAGATGGGCGTGCTGATATCCTATGATCTTCACGTTTTCGACGGCAAGAGATATTCCCAGCCTTCCAACAGGATCACACCCATCCCCGATTATAACATTTTCAACCCCAAACATCTGGATACGGATCAGTGGATACGGGCTGTCAAAGCCATGGGCGCTACCTTTGCCATTCTTACCGTCACTCACGAGACGGGCTTTGCCCTCTATCCGTCCGATGTGAATCCTTATTGCCTGAAAGCCGTGAAGTGGAAGGACGGCAAGGGCGACATTGTTCGTGATTTTGTCAACTCTTGTCGCAAATACGGGATCAAACCCGGCTTGTACCTTGGCATCCGCTGGAATTCCTTGTTGGGAGTGCATAATTTCAGGGTGGAAGGAGAGGGGCTGTTCCGCGAAAACCGGCAGGCCTGGTACAACCGGATGGTAGAAGGGATGGTGAAAGAGGTCTGCACACGCTACGGAGATCTGTTTGAGATCTGGTTTGACGGTGGGGCTGACAGCCCGGACCGGGGGGCGCCGGATGTGTTACCCATTGTGGAACAGTATCAGCCCAACTGCCTGTTTTATCATAACGCACAACGGGCCGAGGCCCGCTGGGGCGGCTCGGAAAGCGGGGTAATGCCTTATCCCTGTTGGGCTACTTTCCCGTATCCATCAACCGACGGGATCCTCTATCCTGAGATCATGAAAAACAACTACGAACTCCTGAAAAAAGGCGACCCTGACGGAAAATACTGGATGCCGGCCATGGCAGATGCTCCGTTGCGCGGTTATAAAGGCCGTCATGAATGGTTCTGGGAACCCGGGGATGAAAGCCATATCTTTCCGGTAAACAACCTTATCAATATGTTTTATCGTTCTGTCGGGCATAATTCGACCTTGATTCTGGGGATAACCCCCGACCCTGAAGGACGCATCCCTCAGGCTGACGTGGATCGGATGAAAGAATTTGGGGATGCCATACGGTCCAGGTTTGCACATCCGCTGGCTGTCGCCTCGGGAAAAGGACGTAGGATTGAATTACCTCTACCCGAATTGCAACCTGTAAACCAAATTGTGCTGATGGAAAATATCAGGAACGGAGAGAGGGTAAGGAAATTTAAAGTGGAAGGATATTCCGGGAAAAAATGGATTACCCTGTTCGAGGGGACCTGCATAGGACATAAACTGATTATACCGTTTGATACGATGAAGGTGAAACGTCTCCGGCTGATTGTGAATGAATCGTCGGCCATTCCTGAGATTGCGTATTTTTCGGTATATTTCGTTCCGGAAAACGAATAAAAAGGGAATAAACTGCGGCTGTAGCGTCTGTTTTTGTTTCTTTTCTTATTTTTATGAGGAAATGGTTCTTATCTTTTTCAAGTTTTTTCCCCGCTAACGGAAAGAGGGATATGGAGTGGGTCATGCCAACGAAACAATAAATAGTATTCGGAATGGAAATAATTATATCAAAAACGAAAGAAGAACTGGGAAAGAGGGCTGCAGCCAAAGGGGCCTCACTGATCCGCAGGGCCATTGAGGAAAAGGGGGAAGCCAATATCATCGTAGCCACCGGAGCCTCACAGTTTGAGATGCTGGAAGCCCTGGTGAAAGAAGATGTGGAGTGGCCGAAAGTGACCGGGTTCCATCTGGATGAATATATCGGTTTGCCTGAAACACATCCGGCTTCCTTCAGAAAATATCTCAGGGAACGTTTTGTAGAGAAAGTGCCTCTCAAAGCGTTTTATTATGTGAATGGGGATACCGGTGACCCGCAGGCCGAATGTGCCAGGCTGGGAGCTATTCTAAAAGAAAAAACCATAGATGTGGCTTTTATCGGCATCGGGGAGAACGGTCACCTGGCTTTCAATGACCCCCCGGCAGATTTTGAAACGCAGGAGCCTTACCTGGTTGTCACACTGGATGAGAAATGCCGGAAACAACAACTGGGAGAAGGATGGTTTGCCTCTTTTGAGGAGGTGCCCCAACAGGCCATCAGCATGTCGGTAAACCGGATCCTGCAATCAAAAGCAATCATATGCAGTGTTCCGGACAAACGCAAGGCTGAGGCCGTGAAGGCTACGGTTGAGTCGGAGATCACCCCGGTGATTCCCGGGACGGCCCTGCAGAAACATGATGCTGTCTGGCTATACCTGGATGAAGCGTCGGCCGGCCTGCTGAAGAGGAGAGATGAGGAGATCCCGCAAAACAGCAAATCGTAGCACCCTGAACCGGGACGAAGGGGGATTTGCGTTGTATGGCGAAGACGCTCGTGAATCCGGGCAAGTCAAAGGTTTGCAGACTCATAGTATGAAGAGTGGAAGAGATATTAACCAATATGGAACCGGGAACTGAGAACGAAAAACCATGAATACCATGGATCAGGGATTTAACTGGCTGGACACCCTGGTGGTGGTGCTCTATTTTGTTGGGATCACCGGCTACGGGTTATGGCTTATGCGCCGCGTGAAAACCAGTGATGGTTTTTTCCGGGGTGAGCGGAAATTCAACAAATGGGTTATGATCGCCCAGGGTTTTGGCGCGGGGACCCACTCCGAGAACTTTGTGGCCCAGACAGGCGCCAGCTTCCAGATGGGTTTCGCCGCTATCTGGTATCAATGGAAGAATATGGTGATTACCCCTTTTTATTGGCTGATAGCACCCTGGTATCGTCGCAGCGAACGTACCACCGTAGGAGAGATCGTGGAAGACCGTTATGGCAGGAAAATGGGCCTTTTTTACACGGTCTTTGCGATTCTTTTTTTCATATTTGCCCAGGGAGCCATGCTGAAAGGCGCGGGGAAAGTTATCTCGGTGGCCACCAACAACATGATCTCCACCGACGGAGTCGTTTACGGGATGACCGCAGCCTTTATCCTATACAGTTTCTTCGGAGGCCTCGTATCTTCCGCCTATGCGACCCTGATCCAGGGCTTTATGATCATCGTTCTGTCCATTATGCTTATTCCTCTGGGGATAGGACAGGTTGGGGGTATGGAAGGCATGCGGCAGATGCTGCCGGGCAACTTTTTCAATCTATTCAGTCCGGAGCTGGGGATAGGCTGGTTTACCATTGCCATGCTGGCCCTGAACGGGGTGATAGGCATCACAGCACAACCCCATATGGTGTCTATGTGTGCCACCGGCCGCACCGAAAGGGACGGCCGGATAGGACAGACCTACGGCTCGTTTGTGAAACGCCTGGTAACCATCGGTTGGGCTTTTACCGGCCTGATCGTGGCGGCGCTGGTCATGCAGAGCGGGCAAAACCTCAGCGACCCGGAGATGGCCTTCGGGTACGCCACACGCGTACTTCTTTTCCCCGGCCTGACCGGTCTAATGGTTGCTTCCATACTTGCTGCCAACATGTCTTCCGCCTCGAACTTTATGGTGAACTCGGGAGCACTCTTTACACAAAATATATATAAAGAGATCGTTAACAGGAAACCGGACGATAAGGAGTTGCTGTGGGTAGGAAGAATATCGAGCTTGGGACTGACCCTGCTGGGTGTGTTGTTTGCCCTGTACGTAAAAAGTGTTTTATACGCTTTTCTGTTCGTAGAAACGATAGCTGCCTTCATGGGGATCATGGTTTTCGGCGGGATTGTCTGGAAACGGGCCAACCGGTACGGGGCGCTGGCCGGCGCCTTGTCTTCTTTTATCTTATATTATTTTCTGAATTATCTGGATACCGGCATGCTGGAGATCGTTTACAAATGGAAACCGGCACCCTTCGGATGGGCTATGTTAGCGGGCTTTGTGGCTCTGATTGTGGTTAGTCTGGTAACAAAACCGGAAGAGAAAGCCAAGACAGACCGTTTTTTTGCGAATATGCTCCGGCTTTCGGACGAAGACCGGATCAGAAACGGACAGAAACCCCTGGCGGCAGAGATGGGGCATGACCTTTTGCTGCTTGACCTGCCTTCCTGGTTCACGAAAGAACGGTGGAAAGGCTTTCCGAAAAGATACAGGGAAGACCTGGCCGGATTCCTGTATGCCTGGTTGTTCGTCGGCGGCCTGATATTCCTGGCCTGGGCTGTTCTGCAAATACATTGATCTGATATTGAGAATGACCATATTGTTAAAAAGATTCTGATTATTAAATTCTTTTTTTTAGATAACATACTGTTGGGGCCTTATGAAAAAGATAGAAGGAATATTGTATTCCGATAACAGCCAGGTCTCTCTGGAGATAGAGGAGGGTGTGATCCGGAGGGTTGAAAGAAAGGAACAGCCTCCGGGCAAAACGGCCGGCCCGTATATCGCTCCGGCCTTGATCGATAACCAGGTGAACGGGTATATCGGCTTTGAGTTTTCCAGACCTGACTTATCCCCGGAGGATATGCTGAAGATTGTCAGGGAACACAGGAAGAACGGGGTTGCTACTTTTATCCCTACCGTTATTACAGCCTCACGGGAATCATTGGTGCGATCTTTCGGTAACCTGGCAGCAGCGCTCGGTAACCATGAGGTAGCCCGTGCCGTCCCCGGTTTTCACCTGGAGGGGCCTTACATCTCGCCGGAAGACGGGTACCGGGGCGCCCATAGCAGGGAGTATGTCCGGAAGCCCGACTGGGATGAGTTTATGCGACTGAACGAAGCGGCAGAGGGCAGGATCATGCAGGTTACCCTGGCCCCGGAAGCGGACGGGGCAATAGCGTTTATCAAAAAGTGTGTGCAGCAGAACATTGTCGTTTCTCTGGGCCATCATAACGGAAGTGCGGAAGACATTGAGCGGGCAGTGGACGCGGGTGCACGGACGGTCACCCATCTGGGCAACGGCATGGCCAACAGCATTCATCGCTTTAACAACCCTCTCTGGATGCAACTGGCCGAAGACCGGCTGATGTGCAGCCTGATCCTGGATGGTTTTCACCTGCCTCCTGAAATGGTGAAGGTCTTTTATCGGGCCAAGGGTCCGGAACGTATCATCCTTACCTCCGACATGACCATGTTGGCGGGCATGCCTCCCGGCAACTATATCTGGGATGGTAAAGAGGTGCGGCTGACCCCGGAGGGGATCATACGCTATGAAAAGGAAAACTGCTTTGCCGGCGCATCCTTACCGCTACGCACAGGCATAGGCAACATGATGCAGTTTACGGGTTGCTCTCTGGCTGAAGCCGTGGACATGGCCTCGAAAAACCCTGCTGGATTATATGGACTCAGCGACAGAGGCAGTATTGCCGCAGGCAAACGGGCCGACCTGATTCTGTTTACTATGGAAAACGGGATAATGAATATAATCGAAACCATTGCCTGACTTTTACGGAGCTACGGAAAACAGGGTAATGAAAAATATATGCTTATGAATCTTGCTATGAAGACTCCGGGAAAAAGCGGAAGGCTCTTGTCTGTGGATGCTTTGCGCGGATTTGATATGTTTTTTATCTCGGGCGGAGGATTGTTTATTATGCAGCTACAGGGCAAAACAGGAATGCAGTGGGTGGATACCCTTGCGGGACAGATGGAGCACACCGTCTGGAACGGCTTTACTTTCTTCGATTTTATTTTTCCCTTGTTTCTTTTTATCTCCGGCGTTTCCCTGAGTATCTCCCTGACCAGACACCTTGAGAAAGGTATGGAGAAAAAAGAGCTATACAAAAAAGCATTCCGGAGAATGATCATTCTTTATCTCCTGGGATTGATTTATAAGAATTCTCCCATGCACATTCTGGAACCTTCCACCATACGTTTCAGCAGTGTGCTCGGCCGTATCGGGATAGCCACTTTTATAACGACCCTGTTGTATCTGAATTATAATGGAAGACAACGGTTGTACTGGGTAGCCGGTATCTTACTGGCCTACTATGCCGCATTGTTCCTGATACCCGTACCGGGCTACGGGGCCGGACACCTGACACTGGAGGGAAATCTTACCGGGTGGATCGATCGTCATATCATGCCGGGAAGGCTTATTCAGGGAATATATGATGAAAACGCTCTGACAGCAGACCTGCCTGCCGCCTGTCTCACTGTGCTGGGGGCCTGGGCCGGGGATATCATTTACCGGCAAAAATATTCGGATAACAATAAAGTGTTGCGCCTGACCATGATCGGAGCGATTCTCATGGGTACCGGCCTGATCTGGAACCTTCATTTTCCGATCAATAAACGTCTCTGGAGCAGCTCGTTCATATCCCTGACAGGAGGGATCGCTTTCCTGACCCTGGCACTCTTTTTCTGGCTAATAGAAGTGAGGAAATACCGGAAATGGGCTTTTTTCTTCAAAGTGATCGGCATAAACTCCCTGACGATTTACTATGTCTACCATTTTATCAATTTTGATTATACTTCCCGGAAATTATTCGACGGGATCTTTATTCTTTTCGATGAGAAGTGGCACAATGTGCTGGTTTCCATAGGGACCATAGCACTTGTTTGGTCCTTCCTCTATTTCCTTTACCGGAAAAAAGTTTTTATTAAAGTATAACCCTTTTAAATTTTTTATCGAAGATGAAACACATCAGCAACTTATCACCATTGGGATTATCCCTGATACTGGGATTATCCCTGACTCTCCTTGGGGGATGTCATAACGGATCAAAAAAGGACAGGAAAATTATCTCCGGGGAATTTCCTCCGGAGCTGGTCCGGTGGAATCTCTATGATAAAAAGCCATTGTTTACCGGGACGGATACGGCAACGTGGGATAAAATGATTCGCGAACGCGGATTTATCCTGCGGGAAGAAGGGATATATAAAATGTGGTATTCAGGCTATAATCCGGACAACACCCCGGAGATCCATCTGGGGTATGCCACATCCCGGGACGGGATTCATTGGAAACGCTATCCGGGAAATCCAATCTATAAAAAGGGATGGGTAGAAGATATGATGGTACTTAAACAGGAGGGGATCTACTACATGTTTGCCGAAGGGTTGAATGATGTGGCGCATATGTTGACTTCCCGGGATGGCATTCACTGGCGGGAAAAAGGCTCACTGGATATCCGTAAGACCAACGGCGATTCCATTCCGGGGCCTTATGGGACGCCGACAGTGTGGGTGGAAAACGGGAAATGGTATCTGTTTTACGAGCGTAATGACCTGGGCATCTGGCTGGCAACCTCCACCGACCTGAAACAATGGAGAAATGTAAGGGATGATCCTGTGATCGCCATGGGGCCGGATGCATATGATAAATATGCGGTAGCCATGGATCAGATCATCAAATACAAGGGCCGTTATTATGGTTTTTACCACGCCAATGATCATGATCCCTGGACACGGGAAGGGTGGAGTTCCTGCGTGGCGATGTCCACCGATTTGATTCACTGGACGAAGTATTCCGGGAATCCGCTGGTCGGAGAAGGCAAAGACAGTCCGGTTCTGGTTTATGACGGGAAACAGTATCGTTTGTACACCATGCATCCCGGTGTATATCTGTATCTTCCTGAACAAAAGTAGTTTTACATACCGGGTGAGAGCATGAAGGGTCCTTAGCGGATTGCATATAAGTTTGATAAGCTCCGGGATCCCCTGATCGCCTACGCGCGTTTGATCCATGAGAAGTATAATGATCCCCAATGGGCCTGTTATGTTGTGCCGGGCAGCCTGCCTTTTTACGATTTTAAGGACCTGCTTTCCTTCCTGCCGGAAAATACTATATTTAGACCTGCATTGATTTATTAAACCTGATATTTTACTCTGCTTAGAAATAGCGCCTCCCTTGGGAGACAAAAAATATTATTAGATCAAATTACAATCTTAAATTTCTTTACTTTGTAAACGATGTCCTGATATATTACAAGTAGTCCCTAAAACTCTTTATCCCGAAGATTATAAACTCAAATAATCCAAAAATGATGAAAAATATTATTCTTATAGTTCTATCATTATTTATTATACCGTTGTGCTCTCTCGCACAATCAGCCAAACCTTTGAACAGCATCAGTAACGATTTTTACTATTTGGCTTTTAATTCAAATAATCGCAGCTTGTCAATGACTGTAAAATCAACTAATGAGGTTGTTTTGAAAAGCATAATGCCAAAAGGAGCCATCCGGGTATTGAATAACAGTGAAGTAGTAGATCCTCTTTTCGGAAAAGGCAACGCATTGGTTATTGTTTCTGAAGACGGGAGCACAATAAGCTTTACACTTTATCAGTCGCAGTCTTTTCTGTTTATTACCCCTGCAATAACGAACCAAAGCAAAGATACGGCTGATGTTAAAAAGTACAGACCTCTTTCATTCTTAGTTGATCTTGGCAAACCTGCCCGAAAATTAAAAACGCTTGGCACCGGAGGGTTGCTTCGCCCTGATAAAAACCCGGGCAGTTATGTTTTCTTAACCACTGTTGATCCCAAAAGTCGAAATGGAGTAGTAACGGGATGGCTCACCGACAAAAAAGGAAGTGGAGTGCTTTTTTCAAATATTGTTGAGAACAAAGTGCGTATTGACGCTCAAATAGATTACGGACATCTGTTATTGCTTCCCGGGGAAAAAGAAAAACTGGAAACATTAGTGATTGGCTATTTTAAAGATGCCCGTTTAGGTGAGGAACAATTTGCCGATGCGTTGGCAAAATACAATAACATAAAATTACGCCGGCGATCTGCAGTTTATTGTACCTGGTATGATGAAAAACACGGAGGAGCCGGCAGTGAAGCTTCTACCATAGAACTGGCAAAGTTTGTAAATGCTAATTTAAAGACGTTTGGACTGGGAGTGATACAAATAGATGATCAATGGCAAGATGGCGGGAAATACAACGGCCCGGCAAGAGGTTTTGATCGAGCGCGGAAAATCCCGTTAAGGAGTGCAGCAACAAAAGGAACTGCCAGGCAGGTATTCCCGGCAGGATATCCCAACGGCATGGAAAAAACAGCCGCTGCCATCAAAGAGAATGGTTTAACGGCCGGCATTTGGTGGATGCCTTTTTCCCGAAACCATCAAGCCCCGGAATACGCCGACCGGCAGGATTGGTTTGCCTGCCGGCTAAACGGAGAGCCCTATGAAACACCCTGGGGAGGTACTTCACTTGATTTGACAAACCCTGAAGTTCTGCAACATGTCGAATATATATCTAAAACATTGCATTCATGGGGATTTGATTATTTTAAAATGGATGGTTTATGGACCGGTACGGTTACCGAACAGGTTTATATTAATGATGGGTATAAAGATGATGATATAGGAAACAATAAGTTATTATACAAACCTTTCATAACCCAGATAGAAGCATATAGAAATGGATTAAAGGCGATAAGAAGAGCTACTAACAATGAAGTGTTTCTTTCCGGGTGTAACATCAGTCAGAATATGCGCTCCTTTGGTCCTTCCATCGGATTGGTAGATGCCATGCGTATTGGCCCCGATTTTAATCATGACGGAGAAAGTATCCGTACAGGTGCAATTCGTGCCTCACGCCTTTATTTTCTGAATAGTAGAGTTTGGTGGAACGATCCGGACCCATCTATTGTAAGGGAAAAAGGACAATCTTCTGCCGATGCTTCTGCGGGGAAAATAGGTTCATTGACCAGAGCCCGGTTGTTACCTTCTTTTGTAGCTGTTTCCGGGCAGCTCTTTTTAAGTAGCGACTGGCTACCCGACCTCCCCGAAGAAAGATTGGAAATAATGAAACGATGTATGGCTTCGCATGATGGCGTTGCCCGTCCGGTTGATGCCTTTGATGAAAATCTGCCTGCTATTTGGTTGGCATCAGATAATAAAACCGGTATTGACCGGAATGTAATTGGCTTGTTCAACTGGAAGATAAGGCGTAAGACTATTGAGTGCTCTTTGGAGAGGGCCGGCTTGCCTGCTGAAAACAGTTATTATGCTTTTGATTTTTGGGCAAACAAACCTCTGCCTGGCACAATCAATACAATAAAAAGTAAACTTCCTTCTGAATCTTGTCAAATATTGGCATTAAGAGCAAGATCAAATCATCCCGTGGTGGTTTCCACTTCGCAGCATGTTACCCAGGGTATGATTGATCTTTTAGATGAGAAATGGGAAAATAACATCTTGTCAGGAACAAGCAAACTTATAGGAGGTGATATTTATGAACTTCGTATTGCCGGTTTGGCAGACGGAGAGGGCTGGGTGATAGATTCTGCTACAGTTAATGAAAATGCAACGATTGAAGTGTTGCCATCATCAGAAAAAGGATGGATGAGAGTAATAATTAAATCAAAGGAAAGCACAACTGTAAATTGGCAACTAAAATTCCATAATGAGAAATTGTGAGGATTTATTTATGGTCATTTTTTTACCGGCTTTTTTCAAAGCTGAGGTAAGAAATAATTGAGAATAATTTTTCAAAGATTACAATGAAGCCATATTATATTGGCATAAATAGCTATTTTGGCAATTGACTTTTTCAACAAACCCTAAGTAAACAATACGTGCGAGACACCTACAATGCGAAACATCCAAAACGGAGAAAAAAGGCGAAGAAATCACAGAAACGGTTAAAGGTCATAGCCGGCAGACTATTACGGGAGTTGGAGAGGAAAATGGATAAAGATGTTTATTCCAGGTACTAGGAGCAACTGAATTTATTTCAGAAAGTATTGGAACAGCAGAGATATGATAAGAACAAGATCTATAGCTTCCACAAGCCCTTTACCAGTTGCATTGCAAAAGGGAAAGCACATAAACAATACGAGTTTGGGAACAAAACAGGGATCATGCTAAATTCCAAAGAACTGATCATATTGGCAGTAGGGAGTTTTCAAGGTAATCCGCATGACAGTAAAACCATAGAGCCTCTTTTGGATCAGATGAAAGAAAATCTGGATTATCTGCCTGAAGAAGTAGTTTATGACAGAGGAGGCAGAGGAGCAAAGGAGATCAGGGGAGTAAAGATCAGTACGCCAGGGAGAGCATCAAAAAAAGACAGTGCCTATCAAAAGAGAATGAAGCGAAAGAAATTCCGGCGGCGGGCAGCGATAGAACCTGTTTTCGGACATCTGAAGCAACACTTCAGAATGGGACAGAAGTACCTGGGAGGGGAGAATTCACCGCAGATCAATGCTTTATTGGCAGCAGCAGGTTGGAATTCCAAGAAAATGATGAAGAAACTGGAAGCGGAAATAAAAAATTGGCTGTTTCGGAACTTCGGATTTTTGTTCCCGAATTCATTTATTGAACTAAATTTGAATTATTAAGGAGCGACTAGATAAATTGTAATAACATGAGAATAAGCAAACTATTGATAATATTAATCCTGTTTATACTATTTGTGCCCTTTTCTCAATTGAATGCCCAACCTCTTTCCATTCATCCGGAAAACAGTCACTATTTTGAATATAAAGGAAAACCAACACTGCTTATTTCCTCGGCTGAGCACTATGGAGCGTTAATTAACAGAGCTTTTAATTATCGAAAATATTTGGAGACCCTTCATAAAGACGGAATGAATTACACCCGTATTTTTGTAGGTTCGTATGTTGAAATTCCGAATAGTTTCGGTATTGAAAACAATACACTTGCCCCGTCGGTCGGTAATTTTCTTGCACCCTGGAAGAAAGTGAACGAAACCGGACTTTATGAGGGTGAAAAGAAATTTGATTTATCGCAGTGGAATCCTGACTATTTTAAACGGTTAAACGATTTTATTTCGCTGGCCAATAAACTGGATATTATTGTTGAAGTCACTTTTTTTTGTTCCACCTACCAAGATGCCTATTGGGAACGAAATCCTTTTAATAAAAAAAACAATGTAAATAATTTTCCGGATATTGACAGGAAAGATGTTAATACATTAAGAAATGGGAAAATTCTACATTATCAGAAAGAATTGGTAAAAAAGATTGTTACTGAACTGAATGAGTTTGACAATGTAATTTACGAAATTCAGAATGAACCATGGTCGGACCAGCCAAGGGAAGGGATGTTGTTTCTCAGAATATTGGTTCCCGGTGGCAAAAAAAACGATGGGAGGTTTAAACTGGCAACAGCAGCCTCCTACAAATGGCAAATTAAGATGGCTCATTACATTGTTGAAACAGAAAAGGATTTACCTCAAAAACACCTGATTGCACAAAACTACTGTAACCGGTATTATCCGTTAAAGGACGTTGACCCTGCCATTTCGATCCTCAATTTTCATTATGCATGGCCCGAGGCTTCTTTCCTTAACTATGGGTGGGAACGCCCGGTAAGCTTTGATGAATCTGGTTTTTCAGAGAATTCGGGAATGGGTGATACAGCCTACTTAAGACAAGCATGGGAATTTATACTTGCTGGAGGAGCGATTTTCAATAACCTCGATTATTCTTTTTTTTGCGGCTCTGAAGACGGGATGCAAAAAAACAAAGCCCCGGGAGGAGGAAGCAAGGAACTTCGGAGGCAATTACACTTTCTCCGGGTTTTTATGCAGTCGTTCGATTTTATTAAAATGAAACCCGATTTTGAAGTGGTATATCATGCCCCCGGAATGAGAGCTCAGGCCCTTTCGGAAAAAGGAGAACAATATGCTATTGTATTTACCGAAATGACCAACAATTGGGTAAAATTAAACCTGCCCAAAGGGAAATACCAATATACTTTCTTTTCACCATTTACGGGAGATAAATTAAAGAAAGGAATATTTAAAAGTGTAGGAAATACTACACATTGGGAAATGCCAGAGGGAGTAAATTATATGGTGACCTTAAAAATTATTAAACAATAAATTATTATCCAATGAAATTAAAATTGCTATCGTTAAGTATTATTTTTTTAGTTGTAGCTTCGTGCAGACAGCCGGAAAAAGTTCTTCCCACCAAAGCCCAGCAAGCATGGGCCGATGCTGAAATAGGCGCCATGTTCCATTTAGACGTTCAAG
>JANTHB010000002.1 GCA_024762655.1 Bacteroidales bacterium | reverse complement strand
ATGGAGATTTCCAAGCAACTCTTTGACTTGAGCAAGCTGTTTGAGCATATCGAAAACATTGAAATGGTAGCAAAAAGCTTTAGGGCTTTTGTGGAGCAGGAAATCATCTATCGAAAAAATGATAATTATGAGAATGAACTAACTTCTGAAAAGGTACTGCAAGACATTATTGATACCTGTCTGATCATTGCCAAAAGAGGTGGCGGATCTGAAGACGAAAAACAAAAGTTTGCTGAATTACAAAAAGGAATTAAAGCCTTTGATTTTGGCTTTCTGATGTCAGGTAATTTCCGGATTGAAGATGCCGTGTCTGCAGCAGCTCGTATTGCATATCTGGCCGCCAAAATCTTAGTTAACGATATGTCACCCATTGGTTACTACAGAGGGCAAGACATCAAAGACCTGAACATCGAAGATCATGATTGGAACTTTCTGAACAAACTGAAAAAGCTACCAGATAAATCGTCATTCTATTACTGGTATCAAACCGTGCAAATACTATCGAAGAGGGAAAATGAGAAATAAAGTTTTCCTAAGCCATGCCATGCCGGATGATGACGATTTCACCAAATGGTTATTAAACTCATTGGCCTGGGATATGATGTCTGATGCGATATCTCAAAAGGGATCTCATGCAAAACTGGAACATGACCATAAGCCCGGAACCATAATTTTCCCAAATCATGGAAGCCAGGAAATTGGAAAAGGATTTGAGAGAAAAATTATGAAAGATGCCGGAATTAAATAAAAAGAAACATTTATAGCTATGAAAAAGACCATAAAAAAAATAAAAATTATTGTTGAAAAAACGGATACCGGTTTTTCCGCCTATTCAGACAAGTATCCTATTTTCACTACCGGGAGGACAATTCCTGAATTAATTGAAAATGCTTACGAAGCAGCCAGCTTATATTTTGAAGATGAAGGATTGATAACAATGCATGAAAATTTAAAATTTGAAATCGATTTTAAACAATTTTTTCAATATTATAAAGTAATAAATGCCAAACAGCTGGCTTACAAAATCGGTATGAATCCTACACTCTTGTCACAGTATATTCAAGGACGCAAGAAACCTTCGGATACTCAAACATTAAAAATACTGATGGGGATTCATAAAATTGGGAAAGAACTTTCCGAAATTAATTTGATTTACAATCAATAGAATAGCACTCGCCACAACCCTGCATCCGGCCAACGGCACAATTTCACCCGTTCCGCAATAGAAAGTCCTTCGGCTTTTCTATTGCGGAAGTTGGGATAAATTAAATTCGGAAAGGGATGGATGGTTTTTCCCCTCCCACAACGGGGGAGGGGGCTTGGGGGTGGGGTGATAACCGGGCCCGGGAAGAACGGTTGACCCCCTTCGGGGATCGGAGTCTGTTGCGTTGTGTACCACCCCGTGCCGGGGTGGTTATTCATGTTTAGCTACTTCGTAGCAGGTTCAAAATGAGAAACCTATTGACCGGCTGAAGGGCTTCGTTCAGTTGGACGGGCCCGCCCGAACGGCGTCAGCCGGGCAGGCCCGCTCTGGGGATCATACTTTATAATAAATATTTTTATTGTATCATGAGGTCTTTCCCTTATAAAATCTAAAATCCTTGTTCCTTATTCGATATTCTTCAATCCCTTAGTGGATCGTTCGTTTTAAGAAATTTCTTTATTTTACCTCAAATCCCATAATTGCGGAATTTGGGGTAATTGTTTTAGTCGGTCCGTAGTGATTTTAGGGGATTGTTTCGCGTCGTTCAGGCACAGAAAAACAGAAAGTTCCATTGTGCACCAAAATTACAGGAAATTTCCTTATCGTAAGGTTTTTATTTTTCACTACCTTTGCAAAAAATTATTAAGGAGGAATTTATCGAATTGGCATCAACAGAACTAAGAGAAAAAGTTGTAGAAGGCATACAGAAGAAAAAGGGACATGATATTGTTGTTTTGGATATGGCACAAATTGAGAATGCGGTGTGCCGGTATTTTATTGTATGCCACGGAGAGTCCAATATACAGGTAACCGCCATCGCCGAGACGGTGGAAGAGCATGTGAAAACCCACCTCCATGAAACGGTGCTGCACCGGGAAGGATACAGAAATGCCCAGTGGATCCTTCTGGATTACGGCGATGTGGTGGTACATGTTTTTCAGAAACCTTACCGCGAATTCTATAACCTTGAAGCATTGTGGGCTGATGCGGAAAGAAACGATATATTAGAAGAATTAAATATTTGAGGAGAGCGCTTTATGGCCGATAAACAACAAAAATCCAATCCCCGCGGCAATATACCCATGGGGAAAAGCCCGGATAAAAAACCAAAGTTCAGCATATACTGGATCTACGCGATCATTGCCCTGGGATTTATTCTGGTACAGTGGATCTATTCCGGATCTCCGGTGAAAGAGACCTCCTGGAATAAGATCGAGAGTGAGCTGATCCGCAATCATGATATCAAAAAGATTGAGGTTATCAATCATGACCAGGCTCAGATATACCTGAAACCCGAAGCCATCAAATCAGGGAGGTATAAAGATCTGAAGGGGTCCGGAACAGGATCTTTTGGGAAAGAAGTGCCTCAGTATAGTTTTCACATTCCTTCCGAAGAAGTGTTTCATCAGAAACTGGAGGCCGCCTTTGATAAATACGGCTACAAAGAGAGCGACCGCTTTGACGTGATCAATGTGACCCGCACCGATATCTGGGGAGGCATTCTGGCCTGGATCCTCCCCCTGCTGATTCTTGTGGTCATCTGGATCTTTATTTTCCGCAGAATGGGGGGTGGAGCCGGAGGGGGCGCCGGAAGTATCTTCAACGTAGGAAAATCCAAAGCCCAGGTCTTTGACAAAGACTCCCACGTGAAGGTGGACTTTAAGGATGTGGCCGGGCTGGAAGAAGCCAAGGTGGAGGTAAAAGAGATTGTGGATTTCCTGAAAAACCCTAAGAGATACACCAGTCTGGGAGGGAAAATTCCCAAGGGAGCATTGCTGGTAGGCCCTCCGGGGACAGGAAAGACCTTACTGGCCAAAGCGGTTGCAGGAGAAGCCAATGTGCCGTTTTTCTCTATTTCGGGATCCGATTTTGTGGAAATGTTTGTGGGGGTAGGTGCCTCCAGGGTGCGCGACCTCTTCAAACAAGCCAAGGAAAAAGCCCCTTGTATCGTTTTCATCGACGAGATAGACGCTGTGGGCCGTGCCCGCGGACGGAACCCCAACTTCGGGGCCAACGACGAACGGGAAAACACCCTGAACCAGCTGCTCACCGAGATGGATGGGTTTGCCAGCAACGCCGGGGTGATCATCCTGGCTGCCACCAACCGCGCCGACGTACTCGACAAGGCACTCCTGCGTGCAGGACGTTTCGACAGACAGATACATGTCGAACTGCCCGACCTGGTAGAAAGAAAAGAGATCTTCAAAGTACACATGAAACCGCTGAAACTGGGGAAAGATATTGACCTGGACCTGCTGGCCAAACAAACACCGGGATTCTCAGGAGCAGACATCGCCAACATATGCAACGAGTCAGCCCTGATTGCTGCCCGTAAAGGAAAGAAAACAGTGCAGATGCAGGATTTCATGGATGCCATAGACCGCATTATCGGAGGTCTGGAAAGAAAAAGCCGTATCATCACGCCCCAGGAAAAAAAGACCATTGCCTATCATGAAGCCGGCCATGCCACCGTGAGCTGGCTGTTGAAACATGCCAATCCCCTGGTAAAAGTGACCATTATCCCCCGGGGACAGGCCCTGGGAGCTGCCTGGTACCTCCCGGAAGAGAGACAGATCACCACCAAAGAACAGATGTTCGACGAGCTGTGTGCCGCTCTGGGGGGACGGGCCGCAGAAGAACTGATCTTCAAAACCATCTCATCCGGCGCCCTGAACGACCTGGAAAAAGTAACCAAACAAGCTTATGCCATGGTCTCTTACTTTGGCATGAGCGAGAAGGTGGGAAACCTGAGCTTCTATGACTCTTCCGGACAAAACGAGTATGGTTTTACCAAACCCTACAGTGAAAAAACCGCCGAATTAATAGACCAGGAAGTGAAAGCCCTGGTCGCCAAAGCTTATGACAAAGCCAGGGAAATTCTTATGCAAAACAAAGAAAAACATGCCCAACTGGCCAATCTGTTGCTTGAAAAAGAAGTGATCTATGCGGAAGACCTTGTGAAAATTTTCGGAGAAAGAGAAAATATGAAAGATATTCCTACCGGAAGGATCTCCCAGTACAAGTCATCAGAAAAAAAGGATACGGAAACAAAAGAGGCAGCGGAAAAAAAGAAAAAAGCTGCAAAAAAAACAACTTCTGCAGCGTCCCGGGAAGAAAAGAACAACCCTGAAAAAAAAGCCCCCGCAGGGTCTCCGGAAACCACAGAAACCAAAACTTCCGTATCGTCCAAACCGGCGAAACCCAAGGTATAGAAAATGGAGAAAGACTGGGTAAAAATATTTTCCTCCGATCAGCCTTACCAGGCCGAGCTGGCCCGGCAGGTGCTTGAAGAAAACGGGATTCAGGCCGTGGTAATGAACAAAAAAGACTCTTCCTATCTTATGTTTGGAGAGACCGAACTATATGTCAGTCAGGATGACGTCATAAAAGCCAAACAACTCATAAAAACCCTGGAACATTGAGCACATTGTTGAGAAGAAGTTTTACGGGATTGTTTATCGTGGGAGTCATTCTTGCAGGACTTCTGATCAACAGTCTCTCTTTTTTTCTGGTTTTCCTGTCGATCATGGTCGTTACCTTATGGGAATTCTACCGTCTGGCACACATGATCAAGGTCAGACCCCAGATACACCTGGGCCTGTTCATGGCGATCCTGCTGTTCACACTTATCTTCCTGGTGTCTATCCGGGCCATCAACATCAAGTATCTGTCACTCCTGCTTGTGTTCTTCCCTTTTGTGTTTATCAACGAGCTGTTTGCCGAACACAACCGCCCCTATCATAACATTGCCTACACATTCCTGGGTCTCATCTATATTGCCCTGCCCTTTTCATTGCTTTCCCTGTTAAGTTTTGACATGCATGAAAAAATGCAGACGGTTTTCACGCTGGAGGGAGAAGAGGATATCCTGAATTTCCTGATCCAGCCCGGGTATGTGATTGATTATTCCCCCTTCCTTGTGACGGGCATTTTCATTATCATCTGGCTATACGATACGGGGGCTTATATTACCGGCATGCTGTGGGGAAAACATAAGCTCTTCAAACGCATCTCCCCGAAGAAAAGCTGGGAAGGCGTTGTCGGAGGTACCGTAATTGCCCTGGCCACCGGGTTCCTTCTTGCTTCCCGGTTCAAGGAGATAAACAGGACAGAATGGATCCTGATCGTTCTGGTCATTGTCTTTTTCGGAACCCTGGGTGACCTGGCCGAGTCGATGCTGAAACGGAAAGCCGGGGTGAAAGACTCAGGTCATATCCTGCCGGGACACGGCGGTTTTCTGGACCGCTTTGACGGCTTCCTGCTGGCTGTCCCCGTGATCGTCACCCTGATGGAGTTTTTTAACGGATAAGCTCCTTCCCTGTCTCTCCCGTATTCTTTTTGAGGATATAAATGACCGAGCTGGCATTCTCCACCCGGAAGAAGCCTCTGAGAAAAGCCAGAAAACCCGTACCCATCCCAAACGCAAACCACAGCGGATTCTTCCTGTATTTTTCACTGAGCAAAGCATTGAAAAAGGGATCAAACGGCATATGATACATCTCCGTAACCCTGAAATAATGCTGGCCTGCCAGATGTCCCAGTATTCTCGGCGAGAAATGCCACAGATGTCGCGGCACATCATACCCGGCCCAGTACTTTTTATAAATCCGGGCATCCGGGGCGTGATGATTGGGCAGCGCAAAGACCAGCACGCCTTCGTCCTTCAACATGCGAAAGATCCGGTCCAGATAGACCCCCGGCTCATATAAATGCTCCAGCACATGCCACAGGGTAACCACATCATACGCCCCTTCCGCGGGATCTCCCAGGAACTGTTCCGGAGGCACAATCCGCAACCCGAATTTTTGCCTGCCGTACTCCCGCGCAGCATCACTGACTTCCACCCCCGTAACTTCATACCCCTTTTTTTGCATGTACGCCGGAAAATATCCGGTGCCACACCCAATATCCAGCAGTTTTTTGCCTGCAGTCAGATGAGACACAAGTTTCCATTTTCGTCGCAGCATATATTGCCTGACCCGGTGATATAGCCGGTTGATAAGACCTCTCCGGGTATCCGAATGGGAAATGTATTGCTCACTCTCATAGTAACTCCCGGCTTCTGCTTCCGTCGGCACATCCTGTGTGAAGACAAAACCGCATTCCGCACATTTCACAATATCAAAAGACTCGTGCGTCTTTAGAAAATCCTCCGTCGTGAGAAAAGCCTCCAGCTTATCTTTTCCACAAAGAGGACACCGGGTATAATGTATTTTATCCATGCTCATCCATACCGTGACAAACGGTTTTTCCACCGGAAAAACGGCATAAAAATAGTCCAAAAAATACAGGGGGACAAAATTATATAGCTCTGCAACAGATAACCCGTCAAACATTCTACCGCCACAGGCCCGGTAAATATCATTAGCTTATCTCCCTGAAAATCCCTAATTTTGCTTTTCTTTTGAGACGATTATGGAAAAACTTCTTCTGATGCTGGTTTTCGGGCTCTGGCCGTGGTCCCCGCCGCCCCTTAAGGTGGTCCGGGCGGTGTCGGAAACCGTTTATCCGGGACGGCAGGAATCACCGGTACATACCCGGTATGATATCCTGGTTGTAACCGGAAAATCTTCCGGAAAAATCATTATAGACCGGCTTTACGTTAAAAAGCAATCCTGTTCCGTGAAACTGCTTTCCTGGCCGGAGAAAAAAGAGGTCGACGGATACGCTAAAGGAGACACGCTCCTGGTGAGGAGCACTTATTTTGAAACCGGGGAAACAGCCCCGGAGAAAATTCATACATCTTCGTCCGCCCTTGTCCGGCAGTATGAAGTGGTTCTCAGCTATAAACTCCGCAAAAAAAGAAAATACCTTCCGGTGAAAAACGTTGTGAAAAACCCGGATAGCATAAATTTGTAGAACAAAAAAAGCAGAAGATATGAACCGGAAAAAAGTAATCTTAATGATCCTGGACGGATGGGGAGTAGGAGACCATTCTAAAGCCGATGCGATTTACAATGCCAATACCCCGAACATGGATCGTCTGAAGCAACAATATCCACATGCCACCCTGCTCACCAGTGGGGAAAATGTCGGATTGCCCGAAGGACAGATGGGCAACTCGGAGGTGGGCCATCTTAACATTGGCGCCGGACGTATTGTTTACCAGGACCTGGTAAAAATCAACAAAGCGGTTCAGGATGGCAGCATAGAACAAAACCCCGTGCTGAAAGAAGCTTTTCAGTATGCCAGAGATCATGACAAAGCCGTCCATTTCCTCGGCCTGGTCTCGGATGGAGGCGTTCATTCCATGGACACACACCTCTACAAACTATGTGACATCACCGGGAAATACGGGCTTGACAAAGTGTATATCCATGCGCTTACCGACGGGCGCGACACCGACCCGCACAGCGGTATAGGATACATAAAAAACCTGCTGGACCATCTGCAACATTCCAACGGACAGATTGCTTCCATCACCGGACGCTATTACACCATGGACCGTGACAAGCGATGGGAACGTATCAAGGTAGGCTACGATGCCATGGGGTACGGGAAAGGAACACCGGCCACCAACCTGTTGGATGCCATGAAGAAATCCTATGAAGATGGAGTTACCGATGAATTCATAAAACCCATCATCCATGTGGACAAGCAGGGAAACCCCGTGGGGACCATCCGGGAAGGGGATGTGGTGATCTGCTTCAATTTTCGCACCGACCGGTTGCGGGAAATCACCATAGCCCTGACACAGGAGGACATGCATGATCACGGGATGCATACCCTCCCGCTGCATTATCTTACCATGACCCGCTATGATGATTCTTTCAAAGGCATCCACATTGTCTATGACAAGGAAAATGTATCCAACACACTGGGAGAGCTGGTATCCAAAGCCGGGAAAAAACAAATCCGTATTGCGGAAACGGAAAAATACGCCCACGTTACTTTCTTTTTCTCCGGAGGCCGTGAGGAAGCTTTTCCGGGTGAAAAACGGATCCTGATCCCTTCCCCCAAGGTGGCCACCTATGACCTGAAACCCGAAATGAGCGCTTTTGAGGTGAAAGACGCCATTGTCAGGGAACTGGATAAACAGGAAACGGATCTTGTGGTACTGAACTTTGCCAACGGGGATATGGTTGGTCATACCGGCGTATATGAGGCAATCCTTAAAGCTGTGGAAGCGGTAGACACCTGCGTGGGAGAGGTGACGGATGCCGCCCGGCGCAACGGATATGAGGCTGTGATCATCGCCGACCACGGCAATGCCGATTATGCGGTCAACCCCGACGGCTCACCCAACACCGCCCACTCCCTCAACCCGGTACCTGTCATCGTGATGTCGGATCGCGTGGCAGAAGTGAAGGCCGGGATCCTGGCAGATGTGGCCCCTACCATCCTGACACTGATGGATATGCCGGTACCCGAAGAAATGACAGGAAAAGTATTAATCCGTTTAAAATAAAACAGGTTGTTACAGATCAGAGATACGCTCGTCAGTCTCGATATTATTGAGAAACAATTCGTTTGCGACCTGCAACGATGCAAAGGGATATGCTGTGTACACGGCGACTCGGGAGCTCCCCTGGAAGAAGAAGAAAAAAAGGAACTGGAACAGTCCTACGCCGGGATTGAACCTTTCATGCGGGCAGAAGGAAGAGAAGCTGTCAGAGAGCAGGGAGTAGCGGTCATCGATGAGGACGGCGACCTGGTCACTCCCCTGATCAACGGCAGGGAATGTGCTTATACTTATCTGGACAAGGGCATTTACAAATGTGCGATAGAGAAAGCCTGGATGGAAAAAAAGATCTCTTTCCGCAAACCCGTTTCCTGTCATCTTTTCCCGGTACGACTGAGAAAATATGAAAACTATACCGCCGTCAATTTTGAATTCTGGCGGGATTGCCGGCCGGCCCTGGAACTGGGAAAGAAAACCGGAACATACGTGTATGAATTCCTGGAAGAAGCACTGACACGTCGTTTTGGGAAAGAATGGTTCCTGGAGTTGCGGGAAGCAGCCAACGCTTATCGTAAACAATTTAAATATCAATAAAATCATGGAAAAAGCACTGAAATACATTGAAGAAAACAAACAACGGTTTCTGGATGAGTTGTTTGGCCTTATCCGTATACCGTCGGTGAGCGCGGACCCTCACCATAAGGAAGACATGCACAGGGCCACGGAATACCTGAAGAAAAACTTTCTGGCCTCCGGGGCCGGTAAGGCCGAAGTAATTGCTACCGCAGGGCATCCGGTAGTTTATGCTGAAAAAATCATAGATCCTGCCCTGCCGACGGTGTTGGTTTACGGTCATTATGACGTACAACCGGCCGACCCGCTGGAACTGTGGGACTCTCCTCCGTTTGAGCCGGAGATCCGCGACGGCAAGATTTACGCCCGTGGTGCCGACGATGACAAAGGTCAGATGTTTATGCATGTGAAAGCCTTTGAGGCCATGACCAAAACAGGCACGCTGCCTGCCAACATCAAGTTCATGATCGAAGGAGAAGAAGAGGTCGGATCACCCAGCCTGAAACAGTTTTGCATGGATCATAAGAACAAACTCAGCGCCGATGTGATCCTGATCTCCGACACCACCATGATCGCTCCCGATGTCCCTTCCATTACGGTAGGTCTGCGCGGACTGGCTTTTATGGAGGTAGAAATTACAGGCCCCAATCGCGATCTGCACTCCGGTCTGTACGGAGGCGCCGTGATGAACCCCGCCAACGCCCTGGCTAAAATGATCGCAGCACTCACCGATTCGGACCATCGTATCACAATCCCCGGTTTCTATGACGATGTGCTGGAAATCAGTGAGGAAGAAAGAAAAGAAATGGCTCAGGCTCCTTTTGACCTGAATGCTTTTAAAAAATCTATCGGCATTGATAAAGAAGCCGGAGAGAAAGGTTATTCCACCATTGAGCGTACAGGCATCCGTCCTTCGCTGGACGTGAATGGTATCTGGGGTGGCTATACAGGCAAGGGGGCCAAGACCGTGCTGCCGGCCAAAGCCCATGCTAAAATATCCATGCGGCTGGTCCCTGATCAGAAATCCGAAAAAATCGCCGGGCTTTTTGCTGAATATTTCCCCACGCTGGCTCCCGAAGGCGTAAAAGTGAAAGTGGAATACCTGCATGGCGGGGAGGGTTATGTCAGCCCCATCACATCGGTGGAATACAAAGCAGCAGCAAAAGCTATCGAACAAAGCTTCGGGAAAAAACCGGTCCCGGTAAGAAGCGGAGGAAGCATCCCGATCGTAGCCGTCTTCGAGGAAGTGCTGGGCGTCAAATCGATCCTCATGGGATTCGGTCTGGACGAGGACGCAATACATTCACCCAACGAAAGCTACCCCCTGTTTAACTTTTACAAAGGAATAGAAACCATCCCCTGGTTTTATCACTTTTACAGCCAAATGAAGCATGCCTGATTTTACCTCCTACGTAGGGCACTACGTAGGCGCCGTATGGGTGCTCCCGGGATGATTTTTTTCCGGAAGAACCTGACACAACCCGAAACAATTCAATCTCTTGCATTGATTTTGAAAAACCGGATAAAAGGGATAAGATCAAACAAAAAAATGGGCATAAACTTAAAATTTCCCCCTGAATAATGTATGTTTGTAACTATATTTGGGATGTCCACGTAAACCTTAGAAAATATACCAGTGCAACGATCCGGTAGTAAATACATACTGTTTCTGCTTATTTTCACAGGATTATTTTCCATCGGATTCCTGTCTTACGGTTTTACCACATCCATTCAGGTTGACAGCGTAAGTTGCAACGGCGGTGCCGACGGAAAGATTGTGGTAACGGTGAATGGAGGAACCCCTCCTTTTATCTTTACCTGGAGCACAGGACAGAAGGATACGACCAATAACCCGGCAGATTCATTGATGAATCTTACGGCCGGAAACTACTGGGTAGTAATTGATGATGCCGGCAGTTCGGATTTTCACAGCATAGAAGTTTATGAACCGGATGCCATAAATATAGACTCTGAAACCACAACAGATGTGTCCTGTAACGGCGGTAATGACGGAACGATTACCATCAATGCATCGGGGGGCACCCCTCCCTATTCTTTTTCTATCGACGGCGGAAGCACCTTTTTCGGGAACAACGGATCCTTTACAGGTCTTGCGGCCGGGATATATACGGTGGTAGTCATGGATGACAAAGGCTGTACACAGGCCGGCGGCGTGCTTACGGTGAATGAACCTCCTGCCATCACAGTACAGACCGACTCGGTACGGGAAATCAGCTGCAACGGGAATACCGACGGCACCATTGCAGTTACGGTAAACGGTGGAACCTCACCGTACAATTATGCATGGAGCGGGCCCAACGGGTATTCCTCCGCGAATGAAGATATTTCCGGCCTGGAAGCGGGCAGTTATATCCTGACGGTAACAGATGCAAATAACTGCAGCTTTACCAACAGCGCCATACCCGTTTATGAACCTGCAGCACTGACCGTCTCTCTGGACAATCAACAAAACGCTACCTGCCATGGGGCGGATAACGGACTCATCAACGTAACGGTGACAGGAGGAACACAACCCTATACCTTCTTATGGAATGGCCCGGGAGGATATTCTTCCACCAGTGAAGATATCTCAGCGCTGGCGCCGGGCAATTACTCCCTGACGGTGACCGATGCACACGGATGCTCTGCCAGCCTGGGTCCTGTGACCATAACCGAACCTCCTGCCCCAGGTGTTACGGTAGATGCCATAACCGATGTGACCTGTTACGGAGGCAGCAACGGAGCCATCCGGATCACAGCCTCCGGAGGAACCCCTCCCTATGGCTACTCCTGGTCAGGCCCGGACGGATATCATTCGACTGCCGAAGACATTTCCGGCCTGCCGGCAGGATCATATGTACTGACGCTTACCGATGCAAACGCCTGTGCTTACGTGTCCGGTACCATGACCTTGAATCAGCCCGCAGCCATCGGTATCTCTGCCGCAAAAACGGATATTTCCTGCTTCGGAGCCGGCGATGGCGCTATTACGATTACTGCCACGGGAGGAACACCCCCGTTTGTTTTCTCCATTGACGGAGGAACCACCTACCGGAATAACGGAGGAAATTTTACCGGACTGGCCCCGGGGAACTACCCGTTGGCTGTACAGGATGCCAACGGATGTATACAAACCGGAAACACGGTAATCATCAGCGAACCGCCCCAAATAGTGATACAATCGGAAACGAGTACCGATGTTACCTGCCACGGAGCATCCGACGGGACCATTACAATCAGCGGCAGCGGCGGCTCGCCACCCTATACTTTTTCTCTTGACGGGGGAGCCACCTGGCAGGATAACGGAGGGTCTTTCACAGGCCTGGGCCCCGGCACCTATGATCTTGCCATCAGAGACAGTCACGGATGCGAACAAACCGGAAGCTCCCTTACTGTCCATGAACCTGCGGCATTGGTTTTCACTACTCAATCGGGTACCGGCATCACCTGTCACGGAGGCGATGACGGAACCATTACGCTCCATGCCGGCGGCGGGACACCCCCCTATACTTTTTCCATTGACGGTGGGGTCACATTCCTTTCCAACGGAGGTTCTTTTACCGGACTCCATGCCGGGGATTATCCAACGGCCGTGCAGGACGCCAACGGATGTATCACAAACGGGATCACCCTGACCCTGTCAGAGCCTCAGGCCCTCGTCATAAGCGCGGTTTCTCATACGGATGTTACCTGCCACGGAGGAAACAACGGAACGATCACTATGCATGCCTCCGGAGGAACTTCTCCTTATGTCTTTTCGGTAGATGGCGGATCCACCTTCGTTGACAACGGAGGCTCCTTCACCGGACTCACTTCCGGCTCATGGCCGCTGGCTGTCAGAGATGTCAACGGTTGTATGATCCTGGGGGATACCGTTACCATTGCTGAACCCCCGGCGCTGACCATAAGCTCTGTAAATAAAACCGATATCAGTTGTCATGGCCTGACGGACGGAAAAATAGATGTTTCAGCTTCTGGAGGAACCCCGCCATTGCAATATTCCCTTGACGGAGGCGTAACCTTCTCGGTCAATCATTTGTTCGAAAATCTTTCAGCCGGGGACTACGATCTTGCAGTGCAAGATGCCAATGGCTGCCTCTTTTACGGAAATACCGTGACAATCTCAGACCCGCCTCTACTGACCATTAATACGGTAAATGTTACGGATGTATTGTGCAACGGAGATCATTCCGGCGAGCTCCGTATCCTGGCTTCAGGAGGTACCGGCTCCTATGAGTATTCCATAGACAGCGGACAGATATTCATTGACAACAATGGGATCTTTCAGCAACTGCCTGCCGGCACATACTCTCCGGCAGTGAGGGATATAAACGGGTGTACAGCCCTGGCGACACCGGCAATCGTTAACGAACCTTCTGCCATCCAAATGACGCTCGATACGGTCAGACCTACCTGCAACAGGTTCTCTTTTGACGGAGAGATCAGTGTCCAGGCCTCGGGAGGAACCGGAAACTTTGTTTACTCCATTGACAACGGCACCTCTTTTGTACCGGGAGGAACCTTCACAGGGCTGGAGGGTGGCCTGTACCATATCCTGGCCAAAGATGCCAATGCCTGCACACAAACTGCCACCTTACAGTTGCAGGGAAAATATACCGTCATCGCCAATGCGGGAAAGGATACCGCCGTTTGTCCCGGGACTACCGTGCAACTCCATGGCAGTGGAGGAGAGACCTATCAGTGGGAACCGGCACACCTGCTGGACGACCCTGCCGTGGCAAACCCCCTGGCTTCTCCTTCCGCCACCACGGATTTTATTCTTACAGTCTCCTCGGATATTTGTTATAACAAGGATACCGTTACCGTTACGGTATACCCCGTTCATGGTCTGGATGCAGGGCGTGATACCGTAATCCTCGAAGGCACTGAGATCACACTCACAGCCGCCGGTGAAGGATTCACCCAATATCACTGGTATCCTCCCGACGGATTGGATGCGACAACCGGACCGTCCGTAATGGCTACCCCGGAAAGGGACATGACTTACTATGTGGAAGCTACTACCACGGAAGGATGTCTGGAAATAGATTCGATACAGATCGGGTTGATCCGGGAAATTTCGATACCTTCCGGTTTTACACCCAATGGAGACGGGAAGAATGATACCTGGCATTTCGGCCATACCGAATACTACCCGGATATGACGGTAGAGGTATTCGACCGGTGGGGCCACCGGGTATTTTACAGCAAAGGATACGACAGTTCCAAAGAATGGGACGGAACCTACCGTGGAAAGAATCTGGCCACGGGGACCTATTATTTTGTGATCAACCTGCATGATGTGAAGCACACTCCACCTATCACAGGGCCGGTAACCATAATTAGATAAAGGAACAAATGAGGTTTTTGGGAAAAATAGGATTGCTTTTACTGCTACTGACCCCCGGGGTAGCAGCCCAGCAACTGTCACTGTACAGTCAGTATATGTTCAACGACTATGTGCTGAATCCTGCTGTTGCCGGAACGAAAAACTACTATCAGATCCGCGCCAACAGCCGCTTTCAGTGGGCAGGTATTCTGGATGGGCCGCAAACGGTAAGCTTCAGCGTATTTGGCCCGCATGTTTCCAAACCCATGGGGTTCGGAGGATATATCATCAACGATGTAACAGGCCCCACCAGCCGTACCGGCGCCTATGGTTCCTATGCTTACAATGTGGGGGTGAACAATGACATACGTCTTTCCATGGGTTTGTCTTTCGGCATACTGCAGAACAAAGTCGACGGCACCCGCATCACCCTTTTTGACCCTGATGACAACGCCCTGCAGCAGACGGTATATTCTACGCTCGTACCGGATGCTTCCGTAGGCCTGTATATGTACGGAGAGAACTGGTATGCAGGCGCCTCAGCCTTCCAGCTCTTTGCCAACTCCCTGAAAATGTATGATATGAGAAACGGACTGAACCGTCTGAAAGTGCATTTCTACCTGATGGGAGGATATACCTTTGAGCTGGGGGATCATTTTACCATAGAACCTACGGTGCTCATCAAAAAAACAGCTCCCGTACCCCTGCAGGCGGACTTTAATACGAAAATCACGTATATGGAAAAAGTATGGCTGGGAGCTTCCTACCGTACTTCAGATGCAGTAGCCCTCCTGGTGGGGTATATACACAATGACAAATACTATTTCGGATATTCATACGATATAGGTATCAATGAGATCCGGAAATACAACAACGGCTCACACGAAATTATGCTGGGTGTACGTTTCAATAATATCAAAAACAGATAACCCACACCTATGCGCCTTCTCCTTTTCATCCTCTCCTGGATTATCCTGCTGAATGCCTGCTCCCCAGGCGATAAAAAAAACAGGAAAAAAGACGTCATCCCCAGAGAGGATATGGTACACATCCTGGAAGATATCCATCTTGTCAATGGTTTCTTCTCTATGAGTTATTTGCGAAAAATATACCCGGGCACCGATTCTTTAAGCAACTACAGGGATGTCATCGGAAAGTATGGCTATACCCTGGATGATTTTAATAATACCATCGACTATTATACGGACCATCTTAATGACTATGAAACCATCTATGAAGAAGTGTTGAAGGATTTGAAGAGTATGCAGGAGAGCAGGTATGACAGTGAGATGCATGGAATGGGGATGCGAATGAAACCGCAGGGGAAGGGAGGAAACCTGTGGACCATGAAAACGGAATGGCATCTGCCACGTGAAGGGGTACGGAATAAAATACCGTTTAACGTGGAAGTGAACGGCCGTGGGATTTATACCCTCAGTCTCAGAATACGCATAGGGAAAAACGACGGATCCAGACATCCTTTTATCCTGGCTTACTTCTGCCGTGACGACAGTACCAAAGAAGAAAACCGGATCTACTGGAAGAGAAAAAAACTGAAAAAAACAGGAGATGAATACAAACAGTATATTCTGTCCAAAGAGCTGAGAGATTCGCTTGTCACTCATCTGCGAGGCTATCTCCTCGATGATGAAAACACCGACACCCTTTATATCAAACATGCGGATATAAAAGATATCAAACTGGATATAAAACCCTTTTACACCGTAGCGGCTGATACGTCCTCAAACAAAAAGTAATGCGAAGATTCGCTGCAAACTATGTCTGTCCCGTATCTGCCCCGCCTGTACGGAATGGGATCGTCCTGACAGACGACGAGGGCAGAATTATGGGAATAATCGACCCGGGCAATCATTTACGTGAGATGGCAGGCCTGGTGTTTTATAACGGGGTACTGATTCCTTCTTTTTTTATTCAGAGTACCCCGGAAGAAATGAAGGGTTCCGGAAAAGACATGTCTGCATGGCTGACCGAACTGTTCACTCCGGAAGATCCGGGGAAAAATCCTCGGGATACTTTTAACGAACAGCTGAAAAAAATTACCCTGGAGGCGGCCGTAAAAACAGGAATGCAGGATATCATGGGCAGTCTGGAAACAGGGAAAAAACCGGGTGTCCTGCTCATCTCCCCTTTTGATTTTGAGAGATGGATGCCCACACCCAGGTCAACGGTAACACAAATAGTTTAATCGGAAAAACTCTATGCGTTTTTTCAGGAAATACCTTTCCCTTTGAGGAAGTTGATGATTCCCTTATCATATTTGAGGATATGATCCCGGAACCACGCTGAGAGAAAATCATATAAATCCTGGCAGATATCCGGATTCCCGGATGAAAATTCATCGCGGAAAGACTTGATCTTTTCAATGAAAAATTGGTGTTTCTCTTTGTGCTGATCGAATTGGATATATCCCAGATCGCGCAGGAGAATCTCCTCCTGGATCAGGTAGCGTTCAGCATAATGGATCAGGGAAAAGAAAATCTCCGACATGCTTTCAGGGCATGCCTGCCGATTGATCATATCACCCAGGCGATTAATCAGATCGACCAGTTTACGATGGCTTTGATCGACGGTTTCAATCTGAAATTCATATTCGGGCTTCCACTCAATGTGTTTCAGTTTCCCTTTCATTTTTCCGGTGATTTCTTTTTACAAAAGTAAAGGAACCTGACGCCGATACAATGACAAAAATCATAGGGGGTTGATTGTTCCTGAAAGCGTTAACGGAAAATCAAAAAAAATTCACAATTTTGAAGTTGTTATGAACGAAGCCTCCACGCCCAACGGAAAGCCCCGTATTCTTGTCAGTCCTCTCGACTGGGGCATCGGTCATGCCAGCAGAAGTATTTTGCTGATCAAACAACTGACGCAGGCGGGGTATGAGGTAATTGCCGCCACCGACGGAGCCTCTTATGCTTTATTAAGGTCTTCCTTCCCTGCGATGAAAATGATCCGTCTGCCCTTCTGCAGGGTCAGGTATTCACGTCATCTTCCTGCAATATGGAAAATATTTCTTTCCTTGCCCTGTATTCTCAGGAGTATCCGGGAAGAACACAATAAAACCGCCGCAATTGTAGAAGAGTTTGCCATTGACCTGATCGTCTCGGACAGCCGGTACGGGGTATATCATCCTGCCGTCCCTTCCTTCCTGATAATCCATCAGCTACAGCCGCGGCTGCCCCGCAGGTTTTCATTCCTCGCCTCTTTTCTTTTTCGTTTCTATCACAGGCGTTTACTAAAGTTCAACAGGTTATGGGTGCCTGATTTTGCCGACGATCCGACCCTGGCGGGATCCCTCTCGCACCCTTCCGCAACGATGCCCGGGTCCTTGAAGGAAAAAATTCTTTATACCGGCGTCCTCTCACGCTTTATGGACCCCGAATACAACAGTGCATACCCGGTAAGAAAAATATTTACGGTGGTAGTTGTTTTGTCAGGACCGGAGCCGCAGCGTAGCATACTTGAAAAAATCCTGGTCCGCAAACTCCGTAAAAAACCCTGGCAGGTGCTGTTCATCCGGGGTATCCCCTGGAAGAAACAGTCACAAACGGTACACGGAAATATTCAACTTGTATCACACCTGCCCCCAAACTTGTTTTATACTTATCTGAAAAAAGCCGAATTTATTATTTCCAGGGCAGGATACTCAACGATCATGGATCTTGCGGCCATAGGAAAATCAGCCCTGCTGATCCCCACCCCCGGACAAACCGAACAGGAATATCTGGCGGATCATCTTGCAGCCGGTAACTATTTCGTGAGCATGTCACAAAATGATATCCGGATACAGGAGGCCTTTGAAAAACTGAAAAAGATCAGGCTGTTTCCCATGCGGGAGGGGAAAAATCTGCTGGAAGAAATAAAGGGAGAGATCTAATATCCTCAAAAAAACAGCATCACTCCTGTGATGGCTGAAAATCCCAAAAGGTAGCCTGCATACACTTCTGCCGGCATATGTTGACCCCGGATCAGACGGGCTGTAGCCAGGAAGCCTGCCAACACAAGGGAAACCAACCACCAGGTCATAAAAATATTATGACCCAGACGATAGGATGCAACAAATAGAAATCCCGACGCGACTCCCAGACCCGTCAGATGAAGGGAGATTTTCCAGCGAAAGGAAACCATCAGCGTCAGAAAAGCAGTAACCGTCATCCCGAGAAAAAGATCGTAAATAATAACCGGTTGATGAATCTTTCTAAGCACCAGGAAAGTAACGAAAACAAAAATCATATAGAGAGAGAGCGGAACATACCTCTCCTTCCGGTTATCCAGAAAAAAAGATTTTATATAACCGGTCCGCTGCAGCAAAAACATGTACATCAGGGGGATGAGAATGGTGTTCAGGGTGATAAGGATCAGGTCAAAGGTCTTTATGGCCAGGGGCAGATAAGAAACATAGGTTTTGGAAAAAAGCAGAATCAGCGTAAGAACCAGGGGCATGAAGACCGGATGAAAAAGATAGGAAAAGACGGTGGCCAGGTGCCTGATGAAAGGCTTTGTTGCATTCATGAGTAAGCTGATTAGCGGGATCAAACGGACATGTAATCGAATTAAAGTTCTTTCCGTAAACGGGCTACGGGGATATTTAATTGTTCCCGGTATTTGGCCACCGTGCGCCGGGCAATCTGGTATCCTTTTTCCTGAAGAATGGCTGTAAGCTTTTCGTCGGTCAGAGGCTTCCGCTTATCTTCCTTCTCAATCATTTCCTGCAGTATAGTCTTGATCTCACGGGTGGAAACCTCTTCTCCCGAGTCAGTCTGTAACCCTTCGGAGAAGAAGTATTTCAGCTGATAAATTCCGTAAGGGGTCTGGACATATTTACTGTTGGCAACGCGGGAGATGGTCGAAATATCCAGACCCGTTAATTCAGCGATGTCTTTAAGGATCATGGGACGTAATTTGGTCTCATCCCCGGTCAGAAAGAACTGTTTCTGAAAATCCACAATCGCCTGCATCGTAAGCATAAGCGTATTCTGCCGTTGTTTGATTGCATCGATGAACCATTTGGCCGAATCCAGTTTCTGTTTAACAAAAGAAATGGTGTCTTTTTCTTCCCGTGTATGCTTTTTCTGGTTCTCATGATATGCTTTCAGCATCTCGGCATATTGCTTGTTGATACGGAGATCGGGAACATTCCGTGCATTCAGGGAGAGCTGGATATCCCCCTCGTTGATCTCCAGAATAAAATCAGGAACGATATGCTGCACCGGCTTGTTCATCGGATCACTGAAAGAACTTCCCGGTTTGGGATTGAGCTTAAGAATCTCATCAATGGCTTTTTTCAGATCTTCTTCCGTGATATTGAGTTTTTCCAGGATCTTGTCGTAATGTTTCTTGGTAAACTCAGTAAAATAATGTTTCAGGATCTTATGCGCCAGGGCTATGGAAGGGTCTGTCAGGTCTTTTCGTTCGATCTGTAAAAGAAGACACTCCTGCAGGTTGCGGGCACCGACGCCGGGCGGGTCAAATTCCTGTACGACTTTCAGAATATCCAACAGCTCTTCCTCCGAAGCAGTGATATTCTGTGAGAAAGCCAGGTCGTCCACAATGTTTTCAATATCCCTTCTCAGATAACCGTCTTCTCCAATGTTCCCGATGATATAATCTGCCAGTAGTCTTTCTTTTTCGTTAAAGTTCTGCAGGCCGGCCTGGCTGAGCAGATAATCATGAAAGGTGCTCCCAACGGAAAAAGGGATCTCTTCCCTTTTTTCATCCTGAGAATAATTTTTCAGGGAAAGACGATAATCGGGGATCTCATCATCATCCAGGTAATCATCCAGCGAAAACTCATCCTGCTCGTCCTGATGATTTGTGTCTTCTTCTGTGTTCTGTTCTCCGGCATCCGTATCCTCTTCCTGCGCAGCATAATTTTCCTCCTGGTCGTCATAGCCCTCTTCCAGTACGGGATTTTCCTCCAACTCTTTTTTTATCCTTTGTTCCAGCTGCACCGTAGGGATCTCCAGCAACTTGATAATCTGTATCTGTTGCGGAGAGAGTTTTTGCAGCAACTTTTGTTGTAACCTCTGTTTCAGCATATTTTTCGTCTTCCTTTCCTCATAAAGAGTTCGTCTCTGATAGCAATTTATAAAAATTTTTCCGTACTACAAATGAGAGGAAGTTATTTTAGGGTTAAAATTCAGCATTCTTTGGGGTGCGGGGAAAGGGAATGACATCACGTATATTGGCCATGCCGGTGACGAACAGTACAAGGCGCTCAAAGCCCAGCCCGAAACCACTGTGCGGGGCTGTTCCGAATATACGTGTCTCCAGATACCACCACAGGTCTTTCTCCGGAAGATTCAACTCCTTAATCCTGGCATTAAGTTTTTGATAGTCTTCTTCTCTTTGGCTCCCGCCGATGATCTCCCCGATACGGGGAAAAAGAACATCCATAGCCCGGACCGTCTTGCCGTCATCATTCTGCTTCATGTAAAAAGCCTTTATATCCTTCGGATAATCCGTGAGGATCACAGGTTTCTTATAATGCTTTTCTACCAGATAACGTTCATGTTCGGCCTGCAGGTCGGCGCCCCATTTTACCGGAAACTCAAATTTCTGTCCTGATTTCTCCAGGATGGTGATGGCTTCCGTATAGGTGGCCCTCACAAATGTGTTTTCCAGAATAAACCGGAGCCTGTCAAGTAACTCCTCATCGTACATTTTTTGTAAAAAAGCCAGATCGTCGGCATTGTTCTCCAGGGCATAGCGGACCAGATACTTTACAAAATCCTCGGCCAGGTCCATATTATCATGGATGTCATAAAATGCCATCTCGGGTTCGATCATCCAAAACTCGGCAAGATGACGCGGGGTGTTGGAGTTTTCCGCTCTGAAAGTAGGACCGAAAGTATACACCTCGGCAAGAGACATAGCCCCCAACTCGGCTTCCAGCTGCCCTGAAACGGTAAGCTTGGTCTCTTTCCCGAAAAAATCCTCATGAAAATCGATCGTGCCGTCCTCTTTGCGGGGCGGGTTGTTAACATCCAGGGTGGTGACACGGAACATCTCACCGGCACCCTCAGCATCCGAGCCGGTGATGATCGGGGTATGCAAATATACAAAACCGTGTTCATCGAAATACTTGTGGATGGCATAAGCCAGGGCATGCCGGATGCGGAAAACCGCACCAAACGTGTTGGTGCGAAAACGCAAATGGGCAATTTCCCGTAAAAATTCAAGAGAATGCCCTTTTTTCTGCAGTGGATATTTCTCTGGATCTGCTTCCCCGTAGAGCTCAATCTCACGTGCCTGGATCTCCACCGTCTGACCTTTTCCAAGCGACTCGACCAGCCTGCCGCTTACTGCTATACAAGCACCTGTCGTAATCTTTTTCATCAAAGATTCTTCGAAAGACTTCATATCAGCCACTACCTGAATGTTTTTTATAGTGGAACCGTCATTAACATTAATAAAGGCAATATTCTTGTTCCCTCTTTTTGTTCTTACCCAACCTTTGATGTGTACATCCACATCAACCTGTGTGGCCTGCAGCAAATCTTTGATCTTGTTTCTTTCTTTCATTGGTTCATTTTTATGGTTTCCGGTTCCTTTTTGCAGTCTGCAAAAATACAATTTTTATCATAAAGCATCCTGTTGTTCAGGAAACTGTTTTTTTAAGTTGTTACCTAATCAGGAATTTTGTAACTTTAGGTGTGGTTTGCTACGCATAAATTCTGGATTCTTAGAACATTAAAACAGAAACAGATGGACAAGAGTAAAAAATTCTTATTGGTTACCTGGGATTTTACCGAACTCTCTGATTATGCATTACAACATGCCATCAAAATTTCAAGGATGATCGACACTGAGATCCGGATCATCCATATCCTGAGCAAAAAAGAGTCTCCCGAGTCTGAAATTACAAAACAAAAAAAACTTCAGCTTATTGTTGAAAAAAACATGGAGGAAAGTGGCATAGACACAAGCTGGGTCCTTTTGCGGGGGAAAATCTTCAATGAAATATCCGAATATGCCGCCGACAACCAGGCTTTCATGGTGATCATGGGAACCCATGGCATTCAGGGCAGCCAGAAAGTGTTCGGAAGCTGGGCCCTGAAAGTAATTATGGGTTCGAAAGTGCCGTTTCTGGTGATACAGGATAAACCGCGCGACTGGGAAAAATACCAGAATATCGTTTTCCCGGTAGATCACAGGATAGAAAACCGGGAAAAACTGAAAATGGCCATTTTCATGGGTAAATACTTCGATTCCCGGATCCATATCCTCAAACAGGATGTAAATGACCGGTTCCTGCGCAAGAAACTGAACATCACGATGAACTTCGCTGTAAAATACCTGATCCAGAATAACATCTCCTATGAAATTCATGAGATCGCTCACGACGAGCATTTAGGCAAGAAAACCATGGAGTTTGCCGCAGAGATTAATGCCGACCTGATCATCATTATGGTAACGCGCAAGTTCGGTCCCACCATTGGTGTTTTTGAGCAATATATCATCGCCAACAGCGCCCGGGTCCCGGTGTTATGCATCAACCCAAGATCATCGTTCGTGCGTGTGGGCTCTTTTCAGTTCGGATGATAAGGGGTTTCCCTTTAAATCGTATAACGTATCGCCAAAACGATATCCCGGCCCGGCCCGGCAATGCCTGAAGAATAGGGACGATAACGTACATCCAGAATATTTCCAATATCAAAATGCAAAGACAGCCCGTTGTGAAACCGGTAAGCCGTAGCCAGATTCATGGTGTACCAGCCGGGAGACCAGGGATTTCCCTCCGCATCTTTTGCATACATGTAACCCTTGTTGCGTTCGCTAACAGCCAGCCACTGATAGGGTATTCTCCCATTGTAACGAAAGAAAAAGTCTACCGTAAAACCGGCTTTCTCATAACGCAGGTGTGTGGTGCCGAAAAGAGGAGGCACATGCCTTACCGGATATCCGTCCTGGTCTTTCCCGCGGTTGAAAGTAAGAGACGAACGGAGCTGTAACGAAAACGGGAGATCAAGCGTGACAAGGAATGAGGATCCATAGATAAAGGCATGACCCGTATTGGTCAGGGCCTGTACTTCACTGAGCTCTCCATCGTACATGATCGAATCGCGGCCGTTCCATGTAAAAGGCCTCCTGACCATAGCATGGTTCAGGTAGCTGGTAAAAACAGAGAAATCAAAGCTGAAGACTTTCCCGTTTTTTCTGATAACATTGGCATCCAGGTTATACAAATATTCCGGCTTTAAGTCAGGATTCGGAACAATGACCCTGCCGGGTTCCGAGTCGAAGATCTTACCCACATCATCCAGATTAGGGGCCCTGAAACCTGTGGAAAAATTTATCTTGAACTGCCAGCGGGTTCCCGGATGATAAACCAGCCCGGCTGACCCTGTCAAAGCACGATTGGCCAGACCAATGGTTTGATACGGAAAATGATAAAAAGAGGTATCCCCTATCTCGCTGTGCAGGGATACATAATTGATGCGTAGGCCTCCATTGAAAGTAAACAACCCGGAAAAGTTTTTCTTATAGGAAACATATCCTGCAGCAGCATAATAATGATTTAGCCCGTCAGGATAGCGGGAAGGGGAAGGGAAAATTGTCCCTGTCATAATGTCTTCTGTAACCCCGGCCGAGTGAATATCATTAAAGTTAAATTCCAGACCGTAAAAAAATTGCCCTCTCTTGCCGGATAAAACCTTGTCAAAATCAGCATTCAGGTTTGCAATATGGACTTTTTCAGTCCGGTGCCTTAAAAAGATACTGTTCAGTTTTCTGTCATGACGGCTTTCTTCGTAATATTGATAGGCCAGATTTATTTTGGAATTATCATAAAAAGAGGTTTTCTTCTTCAGATGAACCGTCAAATGAGGCATCATCCATTTCTGGGGGCCATAATACCAGTCTGCATATTTCGGAAGGCCGTTTTTATACTGTATCAACCGGTCATATCTGGGAACATTGCTCAGACGGGAGTAATGGAAAGATAAGAGGTAGTCGGTATTCTCTCCGGGCCTGAAACGTATCTTTTCCATCAGGTTAATCTGTTGATAACCAGAAGGTACCTGAATGTCAGGATCGGGATTTGGAATAACAGTGTCCCTGTCTCCGCTGCGGATAACATATTCGTTACGCCGGAGCTCCGGATATCCGTGTCTCCCCATTCTCAGATCCTTAAAACCGGAAGATGAAAAACTGGTAAGAAAGCTCCATTTCTTCCATCCTGCGCATAGATCGGTGTGCATGGTTTTTTCCCGGTTGGCAGTGGCACCCCTTACCAGTGCATGTGCCTTTATCAGGGGCTTATCTTTGGTGGAAAGGGCAGGCACCAGGGTATGAAAATCCATGACTCCACCCAGAGCGTCACTTCCGTAAATAACGGTTCCCGGTCCGAAAATCACTTCGGATGATTCAATAACATGGGGGTCCAGTGAAATGACATTCTGAAGGTTTCCACTGCGGTATATGGCATTATTCATCCTTGTACCGTCAACGACAAGAAGAACCGAATTGGCGGCAAAACCGCGTAACATAGGGCTACCCCCTCCCAGCTGACTCTTCTGAATAAACACCTGGTCGGAAATATTCAGCAGATCGGCAGCTGTCTGGGGGTTAAAAAAATCAATGCGATCGTTTTGGATCGTAACAATGCGGTTGGGCACTTCCCTCTTCTCCTGCTCCCACCGGCTGACAGAAACAACAGATTCATCCAGCATTACCACCCTGTGTTCTAAAAAAACCGTTCCTCCCGAGGCAAGAATCTGCTTTTTTGTCATCAATGTCTTATGATAAGAAGGATGCTGAAAAATAATGGTATCGCCTTCCGTAAAACCATCCAGGGAAGCGTAACCATCAACCCCCGTAATGACGGATTTCTTCAGTGAAGGAGTATATAGTGCTACCCTTTCTACCGGATTCCCGGTGTTCCGGTCAACAACCCTGATCTTTTGCGCCATGACCATGGAAGGAAAAGCCAGTAATGAAAAAATCATCAAAACTTTCGAAAACTTCATGGGCACCTCGTTTTTACTGCACAAAGATAGTAAACCGTTATCATTTCAGGATAAGCGGAATTGTTGTATCTTCGTACGACATTTTTATAACAAAAAAACACCGGTTTTACTCTGTAAAAAAAATTTTTACTATGTCGGTACCGGACACGGAAAGAAAATACGGGATATGGCTGGGGATTCTTCTGGCCGTCGTTATTGTTTTCATTATTTTCTTTACACGATGGTCCCACAGAGCCGGTTTTTCCGCCGGCGATCCGTATGGAGTTGTCCCTACGGATGCATATATGCTGATTGAGACACGGGATATGCCGGCGCTACTGAAAAAAATCACACGTGAAAACCACGTATGGAACGATCTGAAAAAGATCCCTGATATTAATGCTTCGTCGTATAGTCTCGAGATTCTTGATTCCTTGTTTTCCGGAAACCGGGACCTCAATAATCTTTTTCAGGGAAATGACCTGGTTCTAAGCCTGCACAATGCCGGAAAAACAGGAACAGCCATGCTGGGAGTTATGCGTCTGCCGGGGAGGATACGCGAATCGACCCTTCACGATATTGCTTCACAGGCAGGCCAGGGAGACGTCCCGGAAATAAGAAATTATAACCATGTGAAGATCTACCGGGTTCAGGTTGTTCCGGGCCGGATGGAATTTTATTTTGCTGTTCATAAAGGATTGTTGCTGTTCAGTCCCTCCCGTATTTTGCTTGAAAAAGGAATCCGCCAAATGGAGACAACCCTATCCCTTGATAAAAACCCTTCCTTCAAAAAAGTCAGAAATACCGCCGGTAAAAATGAGGAAGCCAATATATATATCCGGGCTGACCGGATACCGGGATTTTTAAAACGCTGGACTAGCGAAACCATGTATCATAAATTGGAAAACGCTTATCCGTTGGGTAGCTGGACCGAACTGGATGTCGTACTGAAAGGAAACTCTGTTTTATTAAACGGATTTACTACCCTCAATGACTCTACCGGTTATCTGTTGCGTGTACCCGGAGCAAGCGAACCTGCTGCGGCAGATATAATGGAGGTTATCCCGGCCTCCACGATCTCCGCCACCGTTCTCTCGTTTGGCGACCTTATACCTTACCGGGACAGATTACAGGCCTACCGCAAGGAAAAACATTTGAACCCATGGGCTGATATGGCTGACTCTTTCCTTAAAAATACGGGCAAGACACCCTGGGATTTCTTCGCATCATTTGTCACCGGCCAGGCGGCCCTGGTTAATATGGATATAAAAAACGAAACGGATGCCAATAACACTTTTTGGATCACTTCCGTGAAAAGTCAGTCGGGTGCCTACCAGGCCATCGTGGATCTTCTTAAAGAATACGCCGGAAAAAACAATAAATCCTTACGACAATTTACTACCACCGTTACCTTCGACCCTGAAACAAAATATACGATTTACCATCTGCCTTACGGGCATATCCCCGGCATGTTATTCGGACGGATGGCCGGAAATTATTCCTATCAGTATGTTACATTCCTTGACAACTACATGCTGGCCGGGAACTCCGTAAAATCTCTGTTTTCGTTTATAAAATTCAATATCCTCCAGCAAACACTATCTCATGATCCTGACTTCAGGGAATTTACCGAAGGGATGTCCATGCGTTCAAATCTGTTCTATTTTCTTAAAATCCCGGATGCGGGCCGGTTAATCGAAAAGTCACTCTCCGAAGCGGTAAAAAAAGCTTATGGTCAGTATCATGAAAAAAATATTAAAATAAAATATCTGGGTTATGAAGCGATCCGTCAGAATAGTATGATATACAATAATATCTATATTCAGTATAAAGATAAAGTGGAGAAAAAGGCGGTAACCGTATGGGAAAGCTTACTGGATACGGTCATACACTACAAACCCCAGATCGTCATTAACCACAGGTCTCATCATAAAGAAATATTTGTGCAGGATGCTGCCAACCGTATCTATCTGATCAATGCTTCCGGGAGGATCCTGTGGAAAGTACCGCTGCGTGAAAAAATCATAGGACAAGCCTGGCAAATAGATTTCTACAGAAATAACAAACTGCAGTATTTATTCAATACACGTCATTATCTGTATCTGATTGACCGAAATGGCAATTTTGTAGAGCGTTTTCCGGTAGCCTTGCGCAGCCCTGCCTCCAATGAAATGGCGTTGTTCGATTATAACAAAAATAAAAACTACAGGATTTTTATCGCCGGAGAAGATAAAAAGGTTTATGTGTATGACAAACAGGGAAACCTTGTCCCGGGATGGAAAATCACAAAATGTGAGAGCCCCGTGACGGGTCCCGTGCACCACTACACGTGGGCCGGAAAAGACTATATTGTCTTTACCGACACGTTGAACCTGTATATCCTCGACCGTCGTGGAAATGAGCGGGTACATGTCAGGGAAAATATACCAAAACCTGTTCACCAGAGTATTTTTTGGGGACACTACCCCGGAACAGGATCTCCCGCATTCGTAATGAACAGTACGGGAGGAAAGGTCTGCTTTGTTAGTCTTACCGGGAAGATAAAACGTATTCAGTTCCCTGATATTCCCGAAGATGCCTGGTTCTCTTATGAAGATCTGAACGGGGACGGTCGGAAAGAGTATATTTTCGTTTATGACAACCGGTTACGCGTAATGAGATCCACCGAAAAAGAACGCTTTACTTTCCGGACAAAAGGAGCAATATCCTCTCCCCCTGTGGTCTATACATTTTCTTCCAGCGATAAGAAAACCGGTTTGGTGGATGCTACCAGCGGTTTGATATATCTTGTTAACAATAACGGCAAGCTATACAATGGATTCCCGCTAAAAGGCCAGACCCGGTTTACTATCGGACGATTGGGTCCGGAAGGAAACAATTTTAATCTGATTGTGGGAGGAAAAGATAACTTTTTGTATAACTATTCCGTAAAATGATATTAAAATATCGGTTTGGAAATGAAAAAGACATCTTGGATGAAGAAAAAAATCCGGATTTTTCTTTTCGGCTTATTGCTTACAAGCCTTACATTGCCGGGTTGTATCAAAGACAAATACGATTTTAACAAACTCTCCACGCAGGCTGCTCTTTCACAGCAGTGGGTGTTGCCCGTAGTACACGGGGCCATGAAGATGCAGGACCTGGTAAAACCCAATGACACCATTGTCTTTGAAGATGACGGAGCGGTAAAGTTAGTTTACAGGCAGGATTCCATTTTCTCACTCGAAGCTTCTGATTATATGCATATTGATGATCAGGATCCTGACTCCAATACTATCCCTCTGGGACCTTTTCTTCTGTATGATTTTCAGGGAAGGAAAAGCATTCCCAACGCTGCAGGCTCCTCTCTTTTCCCTGCTTTCCAAAACTTTACACACGTAACCTTCGCCGGAGGAACCCTCTCTGTCACGGTGACCAATAATCTTTCTTCTGAGATTTCCTCTCTGACATTGCAGTTACATAATACGGATGATAACTCCCTAATAGGCTCCCCTTTGGTGTATTCCAATATCCCGGCACACGATTCACTGACAGATACGTTTGATCTGGCCGGTCTTACTTTGAGCAACAGATGGACCGTAGAGATCGTCTCTATTTTACCTGCCACAACGGTTGTCCCGGAGGGACTTACCGTTTCCATCCACGCATCGGAAGTGTCTGGCTTATCCGGAAATGCTGTTCTGCCCGACCAGGTCTTTTATAGCGACACAGGCAATTATGATCTGAATATGGACACCTTACAACTGACTCTTCTAAGTACCCGAAAAGGACGTTTTTCCGTTACCACCGTGTCTCCTCTGACTGAACCCATAGCATTTAACATAACTTTCCCTACCGGGAAAAAGGACGCGGACACCCTGGATTATTCTTTTCTGACAAACGGTCAGGGAAGTTTTGATGACACATTATCACTCCGCGGGGTCTCGTTCAACCTGGCATCCGTAGATACTCATCCCTACAATGTTTTGCCGTACCGGTACCGGGTATCGTTGAAATCCACCGGAAATCTCGTAAACTTCGATGCGACCCAGATGATGAAGTTCAGATATCAGCTTGCCGGTCTAGAAATTCAATATGTGCAGGGATATTTCGGACAAAAGGAATACCTGCTTGATAAAGACACGGTTGAAGTGGGACTGGATGATTTTTTCAGAAATATTCACGGGACCCTCTCCCTCACCAATCCACAGGTTCGGATTATATATTCCAATGGCTTTGGCATACCGGTAGAAATCTCCATGGATGTAACAGGAAAAACAAACAACGGTGACGAGCAAGCCCTGAATGCTCCTCCCATGCGGATTGAGTATCCCTCTGACCGAACAGAACCTCCCGCTGAAGGAACATTGGCTTTTACAAAGGAGAATACGGATATTGTCCCGTTGATCGACCTGCACCCCTCTTCTGTTTTTTATGACGGGAAGGCGGTTGTCAATCCGGATGGATTCCAGGGATGGTCCAATTTCTTCTCCTTTGACAGCCGGATCCTTTTGGGCCTGGAGGTGGAAGTTCCTCTGGAATTCAAAATGCAGAACCTTCAATTGCAGGACACCCTTGACAATCCTTTTTATAATGACCCGTCAGATTCCTCGAAGTTTTCGTTGAAGGATCTTGAATACGTAAAACTTCATCTGCAGGCAGAGAACGGATTTCCTGTAGGAATGAATGTCAAACTCTATCTTTATGATAAGGCCTCCGGTTTCATCGCAGATTCCATCTTGTTTGATCAGATCATACAACCTGCACCGGTAGATGCAGGGGGCAGGGTGACAGATGTGATATCTTCCGACCAAACCATAGAAATCACAAATATTCAACTCGAGGAACTGGAAAACATGCCGGACCTGATCGTTGCCGGGATATTTAACTCCACCGACCAGGGAACCAAAAGTGTTAAAATCTATACGGACTATACGCTTGATTTTAAATTGGGTGTCCAGACCAAAGTCAACCTTGACATTGGGAATGTTTCTGAAATGAATAATTTTTAACCTTTTTGAATCATGACCCGACCTTATGTCTTACAGGTATTTGTATTGATGCTGGGACTATCTCTTCTGACACATTCGGTGCGTGCACAGGAGATGCAGTCTTTATATTTTATGCGTCTTCCTCAGGCGAATCTGATGAACCCGGCCCATCATCCCTATTGTAACTTTTACCTCGATTTGCCGGTCATCGGATCTACCAATATCTCTGCACTTAACAACCCTCTCACTTTTAGTGACATTATTTTCCCCGGCACCGGGGAGTATTCTGATTCACTGATTACCATACTGCACCCAAGTTATAATATTGATGATTTTCTGGCAAAACTGGATAAGAAGAATTTTATAGCCCCTTCGATGCATACCAATATATTGGCATTGGGCTTCAGATCAAAGAACCTGTATTTTAATATTAACTTCTCCGAAAACGTATCTGCTTTTCTGGGTTATCCAAAAGACCTGATAACCTTGCTGCTAAAAGGAAACGAATCTTTTATGGGAGGAGAAGCTGATTTCTCATCCCTGGAACTTAATGCCTCTGCCTATGGAAGTTATGCGTTCGGAGTTTCCGCTGAGATTTCCCCTTCCCTGACGTTGGGGGTTCGGGGAAAATTTCTGTCCGGCATCGCCGACGTATCGCTTAAAAATAACGGGATGAGCCTCTCGGTACAGGAAGAGGACTACACGCATACCGTAAATGCAGACTTGTCGCTGAATGTGGCCGGCCCCTTGGAAATACAAAAAGACTCGGCCGGGAATATCACCGATGTGAATCTGCAGGAGGGCCTGGACAACACGGGTAATCTGATTCAATATCTCCTGCATCCCGACAATCCCGGATTTGCTTTTGATCTGGGAGCCAGATACCGGATCAGTGACCGTTTCTCCCTTTCAGCCAGTGTTCTGGACCTGGGTATGATCTGGTGGAAACGGGATGTAAATAACGCCTCTTCAAAAGGAAATTTTGTTTTCCGGGGACTGGATGTAAGCCCTGTGTTCAATGTCAATGATACCAGTTCGCTGAAAACCATAGTCGATAACTTGCTGGATTCCGTTCAAACAATCTTCAACCCGACCTACACCACGGATCCATATACAACTACCCTGAATCCAAAGGTGTATGTCGGAGGAACCTTGAACCTTACGGAAAATGTCTATTTCGGTTTGTTGTCCAGGACTGAGATCCATAAAAAAAACATCCTGCAATCCTTTACGCTATCTGCCAATGCGTCTCTGGCACGGTTTCTGGATGCTACCGTATCCTACTCTTATTCAAACCATTCCTTTAACAGTGTAGGTGCCGGGCTAAGTCTCCGTGGCGGTCCCTTGCAGTTATATGTGCTGACCGATTATGCCCTCGGGATGATCCATCCGGATGAAACCGAAGCACTGGGCGTGTGGTTTGGGATAAACCTGACTTTCGGATGCAAGGCAAGGAACTTTTCTGACCTACCTCTGATCTTTTAACAGATCACATGTAAACCAAAATCTCCCGACTTTTTCCTGAATAGATAAAAAATATCTATTTTAGCAAGGATATCCTAAGTCTTGATTTTAACCATTATGATCCCATGACACGATTTACAATAAAAAACATCTATCCTCATTTGCTGGCTATTTTATTGTTTCTGACCCTGACATTTGCCTATTTCAGCCCGATGTTGCAGGGGAAAGGACTGGAACAACACGATATAGCACAATACAAAGGGATGTCCAAAGAGATCGTGGATTTCCGAAAGGCTACCGGGCAGGAACCTTTGTGGACCAATAGTATGTTTGGGGGAATGCCTGCGTATCTGATCAGTATTATATATAAAGGAAACCTTTTCCGCCAGGTGGATAAATATTTTACCCTGAATATCCCCGCTCCTGCAAGGTATTTGTTTTTATATATGCTGGGGTTTTACCTTTTGCTGGTGGGAGCATATAAAACCAGGCCCTGGCTGGGAATTGTGGGCGCTATGGCATATGGTTTTTCTACTTATTTATTAATCATTCTGGCAGCCGGTCATAATTCGAAAGCACACACCCTGGGATATGTTCCCCTCCTGATAGCCGGCATAATTATCGCCTTCAAAAAAAAGCCTTACTGGGGCGCCCTGCTCACCAGTTTCTTTCTGGCTTTACAGTTGAATGCCAATCATCCCCAGATCACTTATTATACATTATTGCTCATTCTTGTTTACGGTATCGTGATCCTGATTTTTTATTTCCGGGAACATCTGCTGAAAAAGTTTATAACCGTTTCACTGGTTTTGCTGGTAGCTGTGGTCCTGGCGGTAGCAACCAACATTGCCAGCCTGTGGCTGGTAAATGAGTACGGGAAAGTATCCATACGTGGAAAGTCGGAACTTACGCTGGATAAAAAAAATCTGACCAGCGGGCTTGACAAAGACTATATTCTGGATGATTACTCTTACGGAATTGCAGAGACGATGAACTTGCTGATCCCAAACTTTGTAGGAGGAGCTTCCTCGGGTTTCGGGACAAAGTCAAAAACGTATAACCTGTTGCGAAAAAGCAATGTCCCTAATGCCCGCCAGATCGCCACACAGTATCCTCTGGCCTATTGGGGCCCGCAGCGTTTTACCTCGGGGCCTATGTATTTCGGAGCCGTGGTGATATTTCTTTTTGTACTGGGGCTTTTCCTGGTAAAAGGCGTTGAAAAATGGTGGTTGCTTTCCGCTACAATACTTGCAATCCTGCTGGCATGGGGAAAACATCTGCAGTTTTTCTCAGATTTTTTCATCTACTACGTCCCGGGTTACAATAAATTCAGAGCGGTGTCCATGACACTGGTAATTGCGGAGTTTGCCGTTCCATTGTTGGGAATTCTGGCGGTAAAAGAAGTCATGGATGGGAAAGTGTCCAAAGATGACCTTCTCAAAGCCGTAAAAAACACTTTTTATATTCTGGGAGGCATCACTGTATTTTTTGCCTTATTCCCGGGATTGTTTTTCAATTTCTCCGCCCCTATTGATGATCAGTTGCAAAGCGCCGGATGGCCGGCACAGTTTATTGATGCAATCCGGCAGGATCGAAGACATCTGATGCAGGCAGATGCCTGGCGTTCTTTCGCTTTTGTCACGCTGACCGCCCTGGCATTGGGAGCACTGGCGTATAAAAAGATTAAAGCCGGACTGTTTTATTTCCTGCTGGGAGGATTGATTCTGCTAGATTTATGGGCCGTTGACAAACGATATCTGAACAACGATGATTTTGTGCCTAAGAAAGAAGTGGAGGTCCCTTTCCGGCCTACACAGGCAGACCTGGAAATACTGAAAGATAAATCCCCGGACTACAGAGTAATGAATCTTACGGTAAGTACCTTTAACGATGCCAGTACTTCTTACTTTCATAAGTCTGTCGGAGGTTATCACGGAGCTAAGATGCGCCGTTACCAGGACCTGATCACCTATCAGATCAGCAAAAACAATATGCAGGTGCTGAATATGCTGAATACCAAATACTTTATAGTCAACCAGAAAGGCCAGCCTGCCGCACAGATGAATCCGGGAGCCCTGGGAAACGCCTGGTTTGTTGAAGAGTATCAGATCGTCCCCAATGCCGACAGCGAGATGCTCGCCCTGAGCAACTTTGACCCGGGAAAGAAAGCCATTGTTAACAAGCAGTTTGAAACATTTGTAGAAGGGTACAAGCCCGGGGCCGATTCAACCGCCAGGATACGAATGCTCTCCTACGCCCCCAATCATCTTGTCTATGAATATCAGGCTGCGAAACCACGTCTTACGGTATTTTCCGAAATTTATTACCGTAAAGGCTGGCTGGCATATATTGACGGAAAACCGGCACCTCATTTTCGGGCCGATTATGTTTTGCGCGCGATGGTTTTGCCCCCCGGACAACATAAGGTTGAGTTTTATTTCAAACCCAAAGGATACTTCGTAGGGAATAAAATAGATCTGGCTGCCTCCTCAATCCTGATTCTCTTATTTATAGGAGGATTGGTGCTGGAAGCAACAAAGAAAAAGGAAGAAAGTGATTAAACCGGGAATCTTGACAGCAGCTTGTGTCCCCGATCATTTTTCGTATTTTTCAAGATCTTCGGGACTGTTTATATTGATAAAAAGGTCTGTGTGGTAGAAAGAAAGGTCCTCATGAAAAGGAAGAAAGAACGCCCCTGCATTGCTTAAATAATCTAACAGCTTGTATTGCCCCCGGTCCAGGGATTCTTTCATTAGCGGGATGTTGTCTTTGGTGTAATATCCACACAAAGGTTCTGCTGTTCCATCCGGATGTAACGGGATAACAGCAAGATGATCTTCCAGTACCGAAGCCAGCAGAAACCGAATAAAATCCGTATTGAGAAAAGGAGTATCACAGGGTAAAACCAGGTTCCCGCGATGAGACGTGCGCCGGAGGGCAGAGTAAAGTCCCCCCAATGGCCCGGTTCCCGGGACCTCATCCGTTACAACCGGGTATCCGAAGGATTTATACTCTCCGGAGTTGGCCGAAATGATGATCTCATCACAGAAAGGAGCAAGCACGTCAAGCGAATATTGTATAAGAGGCTTTCCTTTTAACAATACTTTTCCTTTTTCCCGGCCCATTCTCAAACTTCTCCCGCCAGCCAGCACAATCCCGCTTATTGAATGCATCCTGTCATTTTGATCACAAACCTACATAAATTTTCCCGGGCACAAATACCCGGACCATAAGAAAAATAAGTTAAGCAGGTCCTTACAAAGAAATTCTCAGGTAAAAATGATCTGTGAATCCTCCCCGCCGGCCATTGCATAAAATTCACCCACGGTAAGCACATCTTTCACCTGCTCGGAAAGATCGTCTTTGGTAAGTTTGAACATGTCCATCGCCAGTTTGCAGGCATAAATCTCTCCACCGCCTGCCGTGATCATGTCCAGAAACTCATCTACAGGAGGGATATCCAGTTTTTCCATCTGGCTGCGCATCATAGAAGACACACCGGCCTCCACAAAAGGCAAACTCCCGAGCCAGGTTGGAAAAGGCAGTCCGCCAGGCATACGCATGGCCGGGTTCGCAACGGTAGCAGTATGCAACTTTTTCATCCTTTTTTTTGTGATGGCATCCAGCCCGAAAAAGGTGAAAAACACCTTGGCTTCAATTCCTTCCATAACCGCACCGTTGGCAAGGACCAGGGTAGCATAGACATCTTCCAAAGCCCCTTTGGCACAGATAACGGATACTTTCTTTAAACGATGGTCATCTTTGTTGTTTTCCATGATTACTGTATTTTTAGGTTAAACGCAACTTGAGGGTTTGGATATTCCGGCGATCTTTGAAGCTTTTTTTAATGGTCCTCCGGGAAACAATTCATATAATCCTTTGATATCAACAATCCCCGATTTTCCAACTTTCCGGATTGTCAACGGATTCCCTTTTAAAAATTCGTCACGGATAAAGTTCAGCACTTCAAAATGCTTATCCGTCAACTCAATCCCTTCTTCTTTGGCCAGCTCTCTGGCAACTTCAGGGGTCCACTGTGAGGCATCCATCATATAGCCTTCGTCATTTACCTGAATTTCAATTCCTGCTATTGTTCTTGTTCCCATAATTTTGATTTTAATGATTAAAAGAATGTATTATTTCGGAGCTTGTCCTGAAGACAAGCCTTTAAGAAATGTAATGATAAAACCGAGTCCTTTTCTCATTTCCGGAGAATTCATCGTCCGTAGGGCCTTCCACAACGAGTATTCCGGGACGTTTACGGGATCGATATCCTTATAAATATTTACCGCATTGTTAATGGCTCTAAGCATGTCCGGTTGTGTCAGGCTTTTGACCGTATCCATGATGATTATCACATTATCGGCCAGCAGTTCAATGTCCTCTTTGCCATAATGAGAAACAATATTATCCAGCACATGGGCCAGAGAACCGAAAAATTCAAAATACCCTTTCCGGTCCAGCTCATGAAGCTTGTATATTATGTCGATGGTAGCCTCTTTGGTCAGGGGAGCAAGATCTTTCGACAGATCCATCATGCTTTCGAACATGTTCAGAATAACCGAAAAGTTATTCATGTTTTTCATCAACTTGATAAAAAAGAGCTTAACCTCATCCGGATCTATCTCGATACGCTGCTTATCGAGTTCTTCCACGGTGCTCTCATACGCATCCTTGCCGATGATGGAAAGGTCCTGAACAAGGTCTTGTACCACATCTCCTTTGAGTCGCTGATCATTGACGTACTCCAGCACCAGATCCAGTTTCCGGTTGATGTCATCAATTTGTTGTTGTATGGCTGTTTCGTTCATGTTGTACGATTAAAGTTTTTTCCCTGCCATGGACATTTCGTTTTCCACCGGCATTTCTTTTCCTTTCAGTAAAACGTGCCAGTAAAGCCACCGGAAAATCACTTTGCCGTAATGGTTCAGCTTGGTGTTCTGCAGCAATCCGAACGGGCCTATCCCGGGCAGCGGATACGTCCCTGGCAGCGGCTCGGTGTCATAGTTAAAATCAATCAGGGAGCCTTTTCCGAAGCCGGTTTCTATGTAACAGTTGGCATGGCCGTCAAACCGGGCCAGCATGGGCCGGCCCTCGATCATGCTTATCAGGTTCTCAAACAATACTTCAGAGGCAAAATGAACCACGGAACCCGCTTTTGACGTGGGCAGGTTGGCCGCATCTCCGAGCACAAAAATATTTTCATACTTTTCGGATTGCAGGGTGTGCTTGTCCGTCGGTACAAAATTCAGATCATCTCCCATCCCGCTGCGTTCAATCACATCGCTCCCCATATTCACCGGGACAATTGCCAGTACGTCAAAAGGGATTTCTTGTCCGTCGTAGGACTTAATGGTCTTCTTTTCATTATCCACCGATTCCAGGTAGAATTCCGGAATCACTTCAATATTCTTTTCTTTTAACAACCCGCTGAGCATTTGCGTAGCCCTGGGTTTGGTAAAAGCCCCGGGCAACGGGGTGACATAAGATATCTTCACCTTGTCGCGAATACCCTGCTGATGGAAAAAAGCATCCGCCAGAAAAACAAACTCCAACGGTGCCACCGGACATTTATAAGGGATCTCTGCAATATTCATAACCAGATGCCCCCCTTCCCAGCGCTTGAAAAAATGACTTAGAGCCACAGCCCCTTCGATGGTATAAAAATCAAAAATCTCCTTGTACCAGAGGTTCTCCTTCAGACCGGGAGTCTCTTCCGGCTTGGTCTGGGTTCCCGTAGCTATGATCAGATAATCATAATTCAACACTTTACCTCCTTCCAAGACAACCCGGTTTTCCAAAGGCTCTATGATTTCAATTTTTGAAAAGATCACATTCACCCCGGCAGGATAAAAATCCCCCTTGGGCTTCATGACATCATGCCTGGTGTATATCCCGAAAGGAATAAATAAAAATCCGGGCTGGTAATAATGTGTTTTGTACCGGTCTATTAAAGTAATTTCCCATTCTTCCTTTTCCAGGGCTTTCCGCAATCGGTTTGCCATGATAGTTCCACCGGTTCCTCCTCCCAGGATGAGTATTTTTTTCATGTGTTTCTTTTTTTAGTTTATTTGTGAACAAAATAACGTATAATAAAGCGGACCTAACGAATTATACCATATGATAAATATCAAAATTGATATATATCATAATATTTATACCTTTGTTGCATGAAGTTGATACGTGACATAAATGACTGTAAAACATGTGCGTACAAATCGTATTTGTTCAGCAATCTGCAGCCGGAAGATTTGAGCAGGGTGAATATTTCCAGAATAGAGAAAGAATTCTTACCGGGAGAACATATTGTTCGACAAGGAGATAAAATAGCTTCTTTCATGTACCTGAGGAAGGGTTTGTTGAAACTGTCCCGCGAAATGGAGGACGGAAAAAATCAGATCATCAGCATTGCCCGTCCTTTAGATTTTATAGGATTGCTCAGTGTCTTTTCAGAAAGCTATTATCATTTCAGTATTACCGCCATAGAAAATTCCACGCTCTGTTTTATTGATCTCAGCCTCATGAAGGAGATTATCCGGAAAGACGGAATATTTGCGTTAAAATTACTTGAAAACATGAGCAATGTGAATGAAATGATCATGAGCAGTTGGTTATCCATCAACGAGAAAAATCTGCGTGGCAGGATTGCTTATATTCTTTTATTTTTCTGTAATGAAATATATCATACAGAAGAATACTCCCTGCCTGTTTCCAGGAAGGAAATTGCCGAATTGATCCATATGAGGACCGAAAATGTCATCCGGATCCTTTCGGAATTCCGAAAAGACAAGATCATTGAAATTGAAGGAAAACTGATCCGGGTTCTGGAAAAGGACAAACTTCAACAGATCGCTGATTTTGGATAATGGTTCATACGGGCATCCTTTTAATCTCCTTCCATTTTCTTCTGTTTGAATGGTACAGGAGAGGCTATCCCGGCGTGTGTTTTGTTATCCGCAAATACGAATAAAATATATGTTTAACAACATATATAGAAATTTATATACATTCTAAATAACCCCAATCTCCTGTTTTAGCGCACCTTACAACTCCTTCTGCATTCCGGAAAGCTGTTTATAATACGAGGGCTTCCTAAAATCGTGATAAGATTCACATCAAATAGATAAATTTGTCTCTATATAAATAATTTCAATTATAAGGTAACGGGATAAAATTGATTTATTACTATGAAGCACACAACACGAAGGGATTTCATTAAGATATCCGGAGCCGGGGCCGGTTCGTTATTATTCGCCAAACCGGCGATGAAGGCTTTTTCCCAGGTTACGGGTGATGGCACGATACATCCCGGTGAAAAACTGCACCGCACCCCTACCTATTGTGAGGTTTGTTTCTGGAAGTGTGCAGGATGGGTATACACGGACAAAAAGGGAAAAATCAAAAAAATTATTGGCAACGAAAACGATCCCCATTGCAATGGCCGGCTATGTCCCCGCGGTACAGGTGGCATCGGGATGTATTATGATGAAGACCGGTTGAAAAAGCCCCTGATCCGTGAAGGAAAACCGGGCAGCCAGGTATTCAGGGAAGCTTCCTGGGAGGAGGCACTGGATTACATCGCCAATAAGATGCAGGACATCAAGGAAAAGCACGGCCCCGAATGTGTGGCATTGTTTTCTCATGGAACCGGTGGGAAGATGATCAGTCATACCTTAAAGGCTTTTGGCTCTCCCAATATTGCCGCTCCTTCCTTTGCCCAGTGCCGCGGGCCGCGTGAGGTGGGCTTTACGGCCACCTATGGAGAAGATGTAATGTCTCCCGAACGAACCGACATACGGGATACCCGGTGCCTGGTGCTGATCGGATCGCATATCGGCGAAAATATGCATAACGGACAGATACAGGAGATGTCGGCAGCTATTGACAAAGGAGCTACGATCATTACGGTAGATCCCCGTTACAGTACGGCCGCTTCGCATTCAAAATACTGGCTTCCTATCAAACCCGCCACTGATATTGCCTTATTACTGGCCTGGATCCATGTTATCATCAATGAGGAATTGTATGATAAAGAGTATGTAAAAAAATACACATTCGGCTTTAACGAGCTGAAAGATCATGTCAGGGATAAAACCCCGGAATGGGCCTATGGTATTACCACCATTGAGCCGGATATTATCCGTAAAACCGCCCGGGAGATGGCTCATGCCGCTCCGGCTGTTATTGTCCATCCCGGCCGGCATGTTACCTGGTATGGAGATGATACGCAACGTTCGCGTGCGATTGCAATCCTGAATGCTTTATTGGGATCGTGGGGACGCAGAGGCGGCTTTTATGTGCCGGAATCTGTTCATCTGCCTAAATTCCCGGGACCTGATTACCCCAAACCCAAACGTACCTGGAAGGATGCTTTTCCCGGTCAGTATAACCTGGTCAATGAAGTCCTCTCTACCGGTATTTGTGACGCAACCATCCCCAATCCCGATCTGGATTGTAACCTGAAGGGGTGGATCGTGTATGGCACCAATCTGATGGCATCGCTGCCTGATCAGGGAAAAACACTGAAAGCCATTGATAATCTTGAACTCCTGGTAGTCATAGATACCATGCCAATGGATACTGCCAGTTATGCCGATGTGGTGCTGCCCGAATGCACCTATCTCGAGAGATACGATGTGATCCGCACTTCTCCTCACAGGGAACCTCATATTGCTTTGCGTATGCCGGCATCCGAACCGCTGTACGACTCCAAACCCAACTGGTGGATCGCCAAAGAACTGGGGAAACGGTTGGGCCTGGAGGCATATTTCCCCTGGAAGAACATCGAAGAGTTGCTGGATTGGCAATTAAAACAGGTCGGGTCTTCCCTCGAAGAAATGAAACGGATAGGCGTGAAAAAGCTGAAAAGGGAGTATGATGATCTGTACTTCCTGAACGGAGAGGAGTTTGAGTTTAACACCAATACGGGAAAAATCGAGTTATATTCCACCGAACTGGCGAAAGAAAATTTTGATCCTCTGCCGAATTTCACCCCACATCCTGAACCTCCGCCCGGTTATTACCGGCTGAACTACGGAAGAGCCCCCATGCATACCTTCAGCCGTACAGCCAATAATCCCAATTTGTGGGAGATAAAAAAAGAGAATTTGGTTTGGGTAAATCCCAAAGTGGCCAAATTATGGGATCTGAAGAACGGTCAATATGTATGGTTGAAAAACCAGGATGGGGTAATCTCTTCTTTCCCCATAAAAGTGAGGATAACCGAACGGATCCGTTGGGATTCGGTATACATGGTGCATGGTTTCGGACATACTGAAAAGCGTCTTACGCGGGCCTACGGCCATGGCGCCAGTGACAGTGAGCTGGTGACAAAAGTAGCCATGGATCCTGTCATGGGCGGAACCGGTATGCGGGGTAATTTTGTGACATTTTTAACTGAGAATCCCGGAAAGGAGGTGGCATCATGAGATATGCAATGGCAGTAGATACGAAAAAATGTGTAGGTTGCTCCGACTGTGTGGTAGCCTGCCAGACGGAAAACAATGTACCTCTGGGATATGCCCGTGACTGGATTGTGGAGAATGTGGCCGGAACCTACCCCAAAGTGGAGATGGAGATTCGTTCGGAACGGTGTAACCATTGTGAAAATGCCCCCTGTGTGCGTTGTTGCCCCACCGGCGCCAGTCATATCGTCGAAGGAGGTATCGTGCTGGTGACCCCCGAAGAATGTATCGGATGCGGAGCCTGCATGGAAGCGTGCCCGTACGATGCCAGGTACCCGCATCCCGATGGGTTTGTGGATAAATGTACTTTTTGTATTCACCGGGTGGAAAAAGGAGAGGATCCCGCCTGTGTGGAGGTATGTCCTACTCATTGTCTTTATTTCGGCGACCTGGACGATCCCAACAGCGATGTTTCAAAGGTGGTTGCCGAACGTAAATGGAAAGTGCTTGCTCCGGAAGCCGGAACAAAACCACAGATTTTTTATCTCATTTAAATAATGATGCAATGAAAGAAGAATTGATTGTCAGCGGAAGAAATATTCCCGGTGTAGACCCCCACCTGACGCTATGGCATTGGCAAATCCCACTCTATCTTTTCCTGGGAGGGCTGGCTGCCGGATTGATCTTTTTTTCCTCCCTGTATGTTATCATGGGAAAGGAAGATAAAGCGCCGACGGCCGTGAAATGGGCCTCTTTCATTACTCCCATTGCCCTGGTAATCGGGTTGGCAGCCCTTTTCCTGGACCTACGGCATAAATTGTTTTTCTGGCGCCTGTACACCACCATCCGTCTGGAGTCCCCCATGTCCTGGGGAGCCTGGGCCCTGTTGATCATCACTCCTCTCTCCTTTGTCTGGAGCGCCAGCTATCTGCGTGAGCTGGTACCTTCATGGGACTGGAAGTTCAAATGGCTAAACGATTTCGAAGCATGGGTCATAAAAAACCGCAGACCCTTTGCCTGGCTGATGATTGTGCTGGCCGTCATATTGGGTATTTATACCGGCATCCTTCTGTCTGCCTTTAATGCCCGGCCTCTGTGGAACACATCCATTCTGGGCCCGCTGTTCCTGACCTCCGGACTCTCTACCGGGGCTGCAACAATCATGTGGATGTCCAAAGATCATGAAGAGAAAAAACTTTTCGGACGAATAGATTTGCTGTTGATAACCATTGAGGTGTTTTTCATCATACATATGTTTATGGGCTTTCTTGCCAGCTCAGCAGTACAGATAGAAGCTGCCAAACTCTTCCTGGGAGGACCTTTTACGGTCCCCTTCTGGACCTTTGTGATGATCCTGGGGCTGTTGCTTCCCGCTTTTCTGGAGATACTGGAATGGAAAGGTTACAGGATCCCGGCTGCCGTCCCGGCCTTCCTGGTACTGTTCGGCGGTTTGATGTTCCGGCTGATCATGGTCGAGGCCGGTCAGATAACGAGGTATTTGTATTAAAATAAGATATTATGGAAAAAAAAGATGTTAAAAAGCCCAATCCGGATCCGAAAAAGTACATGAACCCATACCTGGCAGGGGTGATACTGGGGTTTGTCCTTATTGCAGCTTTTTATTTCTCGGGAAGAGGCCTCGGGGCCAGCGGGGTGCCCAAACGGATTACGGCGGCAACAGTCCATGTGTTGGCCCCCGGGCATACCGAACATTCTGTATTTTACAGTAAATATACGAATAAGCCGGGAGGTCCGTTAAAAGATTTTCTGAATTTTGAAGTACTGGGTTTGATCATTGGAGGCTTTATTTCAGGAGCTCTGAGCGGACGGCTGAAGTTTACGGTGGAACATTCTCCTAAAATCACCTCTCGAAAGAGATTGTTATTTGCCTTTATCGGTGGAATTCTTTTTGAATACGGAGCTTCTATGGCCCGCGGTTGTACCAGTGGCGCAGCTCTGGGTGGGATGGCCGTCCTGGCTACAGGAGGTTTTGTGACCATGCTGGCCATTTTCGGCGGTGCTTATATGTTTGCTTACTTTTTCAGAAAACTTTGGATATAAAATAAAAGTTATGGGACCATTAATACCACAGGGAATCATCGCACCGGAATGGAATTTTATCATAGCCCTGTTATTGGGCATAGGCTTCGGATACATCCTGGAAGCTGCAGGGTTTTCCTCATCCAGAAATCTGGTGGGATTGTTTTACGGATATGACTTCGTTGTACTCAGGGTCTTCTTTACCGCCGGGGCCACAGCCGCCGCCGGAATCGTCCTGTTTGACTATTTCGGATGGATTGATGTAGGACAATTATATGTCCAACCCACCTACTGGGGCGCAGCTATTGTTGGAGGACTGATTATGGGGCTGGGTTTTGTAACCGGCGGTTTTTGTCCGGGGACAGGCTTTGCTGCCGCTTCCATTGGAAAGCTGGATGCTTTGATGCTTGTTTTTGGATTATTCGTCGGCGCTTTTATCTATGGCGAGACCTATCCCCTGATCCAGAATTTTGTGAACAGCGGAAATGAAGGAGGAATCAAAGTCTACGACAGCCTGGGCATGAGCCGCGGATTTTTTACTTTTCTCCTGATCCTCATAGCTGTCGGAATGTTTTATGCAGTTCCGTTGATTGAAAAAAGAGTAAAAAAACCGGACTATTAATCTGATATAATTATAATATCATGCAGAAAGGAACCATTTTTTTAACAACCGTAGCCATAGGCATTGCTTTTCTGGTATGGTTGCTTCCGGAACGGCCTGAGCAAAAAGAGCTTTCACCACAAAATCTCCTGCTGGCCATAAAAGACGATACGCGTTTCTTCTCTACCGATGAGGTGGCCGGAATGATCGTCGGGCAGGATCCCAGTCTCCAATTAATCGATGTAAGGGATTCGCTAGAATATGTAAAGTTTCATCTACCCAATGCCGTTCATATTCCATTGACTCACATACTGGATGAACAAAACCTGGATCTTATCAGTGAAAACGATCAGAAACATGTATTTTACTCCAATGGGACCATACGTGCCAATCAGGCCTGGGTACTAACCCGCCGGTTGGGATACCAAAATACCTATGTAATGAAAGGGGGACTAAACCGGTGGGTGGAAACGATCATGGTACCTCCCAAACCTCCCACATCGGCTCCTGCGGAAGCATTTGAACAGTATGATTTCAGAGTCGCTGCCTGTAGATTCTTCCAGGGAGGAACGGCAATAAATCCGGTGAAGAAACAAACACCGGTGAAGGTCGTTCCCCGGAGAAAGAAAAAAGTAACTGCCTCAGGAGGATGCTAGGAAAAGGGTCCTCTAATGATGATTGTTGAACGGATGAAAATTTTTTGAACTGCTTATTCAGAATTCAGAACAAGAAACCTAGAACTAAAATATTATGGGGAAAATTCATTTGAACGCTAATCACTGGGCCGGAATCCTTCTTCTGCTGATGGTTATTCCCGGTTTTATTTTTTCCAAAAAGCCGGTGGCATATTATAAGTTGACACCTCAGGAGATGCTGGCTGAAGCGATGTCCAAAAAAGATGTCTTAACCCCCGACAGCATCCGGGATATTATAAAAAAAGGGGATCCTTCCCTCCTGCTGGTTGATTTGCGCCCACCGAAAGACTATATTATCGGACATATTGATGATGCGGTAAATATTCCTCTACCGGATATCCTTGAGAAAAAGTATAACTCTGTGCTGCACCAGAAGGATAAGCAAGTGGTTTTGTATGCAGATGATGAAGTCAAAGCCTGTGCTCCCTGGATGCTTTTGAAACAATTGGGATATCAGAAGGTAAAAGTAATGCTTGGAGGATATGACTATTACATCACCGGAAAGATAATGCCTCCCATTGTTGCCGGAAAATGTTTTGACGAGTATCCTAAATATGATTATGCTTCCTATTTCAAAGGGAATGTCCCCGTGAGTCAACCCAAAGTTGCTTCGAAGCTCGTGGTTCCAAGAAGAAAAAAGGTTGCAGCCCCGTCGGGAGGATGCTAGGAATGCGGTAGGATGGCTACCAAAAGACAGACGAAAAGGAGAACATGCTAACCGTAAAAGACACCACGAAGCTGGTCTTCCACAAGTGTTACAGGTACAGTTGAACCCCAAAACGGCCTACGTAGGCGCCTACGTAGGTCGTGATATTTTTATACCCGGTCAAGGGCCTGTTCCAAATCTTCGAGGAGATCTTCAACGTTTTCAATACCTACGGAATAGCGGACGAGACCGTCTGTGATTCCCGCCTCCAACCGTTCTTCGGCGGGTAGTCCGGAGTGGGTCATGGAAGCAGGGTGCTGTATCAGGGTCTCTACTCCTCCCAGAGATACAGCTAACAAAGCGATCTGCATATGGTTCATCAGTTCTTCTCCGGCCTTGTAACCTCCCTTCAACTCAAAACTGATCATGGTGCCGGACCCCTTCATTTGTTTTCTGGCCAGTTCATATTGCGGATGTGACGGGAGCCCGGGATATTTCACCCATTCCACTTTCGGATGTTTCTCCAGCCACCGTGCTATTTCCATGGCACTTTTCTGGGCTTTGTCGATACGCAGGGAAAGCGTTTTAACACCCCGGTGTACCAGGAAAGCCTGATGTGGGTCCATATTATAACCGAACCCAACCATTACCGGCCGTATCCGGTCATACAGTTCTTTCGTTTTGGGTACAATAATCCCTCCAACTACATCTGCATGACCATTGATGAATTTTGTGACAGAATGAAGCACGACATCGGCACCGAGGTCCAGAGGATTCTGGAGCCATGGGCTGGAAAAAGTATTATCCACAACCACGGTAATCCCATGTTCATGTGCTAAAGCAGCGGCAGATGCTATGTCTGTCAGCTCCATGGTGGGGTTTGAGGGGGTCTCCAGATAGAGCAGTACGGTTTCGGGCCGGATATTTTTTTTAATATTCTCAAGATCCGAGGTATGTACATAAGAGGCAGCTACGCCATAGCGGGAAAAATATTTTTCCATGATACTTCTCGAGGGCCCGTATACAGAAGCTGTGCTGATCATATGGCTGTCTTTCCCGAGCAATGAGAGATAGACGGTCGACACAGCTCCCATTCCCGAAGCGGTGGCGATACCTCCGTATCCGTTCTCGAGAGATGCAATATTATCCTCCAATGCCTGAATGGTAGGATTCCCGATACGCGTATAAATATATCCCTTTTCTCTCCCGGCAAAAAGATCCGCCCCGTGACGGGCATTTTCAAAAGAAAATGTTGAAGTCTGATAGATCGGCACAACCGCACTACCCCACTGATCTTCCGGAGAACCCGCATGGACCATGCGGGTGTTGAATCCTGTATGTTTCTTTTTCATATATACAGATATTGCATTATTATGCGCAAAGGTAATTTTATTTTAGCAAAACAGATGGATCATCCGGTTGTTTAAAAGCATATTCTGTCTACCGGGTCCTGGCTTTTCTAAGTTCCCTGGCCATCTGGTTGGCAAAGATAAATTCATTCAGCAGCTTATTGTCCGAAAAGAGAATATCCTGTTTGTTTCCTTCCCAGGCTTTCCGGCCGTTATGGATAAAAACGATTTTCTCCCCGATTCCCATGACAGAATTCATGTCGTGGGTATTCACAATCGTAGTAGTCTGGAATTCTTCGGTAATCTCTTTGATAAGCTGGTCGATCAGGATGGATGTCTGTGGGTCGAGGCCGGAGTTGGGTTCGTCACAGAAAAGATATTCGGGGTTCAGGGCAATGGCACGCGCCAATCCCACCCTTTTTTTCATTCCTCCGCTAATTTCCGAAGGAAAAAGGTGATTGGCATTTACCACATTTACTTTTTCAAGGCAGTAATTGGCACGTTCCCGTTTTTCTTCATGGGACATCTCGGTAAACATATCCAGGGGAAACATCACATTTTGCTCAACGGTGGCCGAATCAAAAAGAGCGGCTCCCTGAAACAGCATCCCGATTTTCTTGCGGATTTCTTTCTTGCTGGTGAAATCTAGTTTCGAAAAAGACTGGTCCCGGTAAAATATTTCACCGTCTGAGGGTTCGAACAACCCGACAATGCATTTTAGCAAGACGGTTTTCCCCGAGCCGCTTCTACCAATGATAAGATTGGTTTTCCCTTTTTCAAACGTACAGGAAATATCCTCCAGAACGGTCACATCGTCAAAAACCTTTACCAAATGTTCTACCCGTATCATGAAAGTATCAATTGAGTAAGGATCACATTGAAAAGAAGGATATTAATACTACTGTATACTACGGCTCTTGTACTGGCCCGCCCGACTTCCAGCGCACCTCCTTTAACGGTGTAACCCTGATAAGAGGATACGGTTATAATAATAAATGCAAAGAAAAGCGTTTTGATCAAGGCATATGTAACAAAGAAAGGGTTAAAGGCATATTGTACCCCGTAAAGAAAATCGGGGACAGAAATCACACGGGTAATTACCACCGAGATCCACCCCCCGAAAATTCCACTGAGGATACTGATTATCGTTAAAAAGGGATGAAAAAACAATGCTGACACGATTTTGGGGAGGATCAGATAAGAGGCGGAATTGATCCCCATGATCTCCAAGGCATCAATTTGTTCGGTAATACGCATGGTGCCGAGTTCCGAAGCAATATTGGAACCAACCTTCCCGGCCAGGATCAAGGCTACCATCGTAGAAGAAAACTCAAGAATCATTGAATCCCTGCAACCTAATCCAATGAGATATTTTGGCAATAAAGGACTTTCCGTATTATAAGCGGTTTGCAGGGTTATCACCGACCCCATGAACACAGAAATTATAACAACAATCCCAAGAGAACTGATCCCAATGTTGTTCAGCTCATAAAGGAACTGCCTGTAATAGATCTTCCATTTTTCAGGTCTGGAAAAAACTTTCCCGAGCAGAAGAAAATAACTCCCGAAATGATAAAACATCTTAAGCATATCCTTGTTTTATTTTGTAAAAATAAGAATTTTAACGAATCAATATTATTTATTTATCTTTGAGCTCAAAATAAAATCGAATGAATAAACATCATTATTGTTTAATTATGGCCGGTGGTGTTGGAAGCCGGTTCTGGCCTTTGAGTCGTGTAGATAAACCCAAACAATTTCTGGATATATTGGGAATTGGAAAATCATTGTTGCAGATGACCTATGCCCGGTTTATAAAGATATGTCCAAAGGAAAACATATTCATTGTTACGAACGAAGAATATACGGATATTGTTTTGGAACAATTACCGGAGATTAAACCTGAGCATGTTATTTCCGAGCCGTTACGTAAAAATACGGCTCCATGTGTCATCTATTCGAGTCATAAAATACATAAAATGGACCCCGATGCAGTAGTTGTCGTATCTCCCTCCGATCATTTTATTCAGGATGAAAAGAAATTTCTTACGCTGGTGAAAGAGGGATTGACTTTTGCTGCAGGAAATGATGCTCTCGTCACCCTTGGCATTGAACCCGTCCGTCCTGAAACGGGATACGGGTACATTCAGATTAAAAAAGGAGGGTTGAAACACTCCTATAACAATAATATTAAAAAGGTAAAGACCTTTACGGAAAAACCGGATCTTAAAATGGCTGAGCTTTTTCTGAAGAGCGGTGATTTTTATTGGAATTCCGGTATTTTTGTGTGGTCGGTTCAGTCTATTCTGGATGCATTTGATAAATATATGCCCGACCTCTATCACCTGTTCGCTGAAGGAGCAGACGTTTACAATACGAACCGGGAAAAAGAATTCATTTTCAAGACCTATGCCAATTGTACGGAAATATCCATTGACTATGCAATCATGGAGAAAGCAGAGAATGTATATGCCCTCTGCTCTGATTTCGGATGGTCGGATCTGGGAACATGGAACTCATTGTATGAGCATTCGGAAAGGGATGATCACGGGAATGTGGTAACCGGAGGGAAAATAATGCTTTATGAAACCAATAACTCCATTGTCCGGTCTGATGATGATCGTCTGGTAGTGATTCACGGACTAAAAGATTTCATCGTGGTTCAATCGGGAGACACGTTGTTGATTTGTCCTAAAAAGGAAGAACAACGTATCAAACAGTTTGTCAGGGATGTCCAAATTAAAACGGGAGATAGGTATGTTTAACTAACATGAAGAAAGACTAGGGATAAAAAAAACGCTCCGCGGAGCGTTTTTTTATCGTGTACCGGTTAATATTCCCAGAGATCCTGTTCCATATTAAAAATAGAGTTCTTGATACGATCCGACTCAAGCAACGCAGCTCTACCCGTTTCGTATTCATCAATAGTCCGGTTGTCATAGACATTGGATTCGGCAATGATATAGCCGGAAAAACGGCGCTGTAGGAAGAGATCATCGTAAGAAATCTTCTGAGCATCATTATAAGGGTTAAACGCTTCATGGTTAGCAAATATTCGTCTGAATTCGGGATAATAGATCCAAAACAATTTTCTCTTTTCCATCTGGTTGGTATTCGGGTTCATACTAAGCCTCACAGGACACAGACCCAAAATTCTTACATTCAGGGAAGATAGTTTTTTATCAAAATACCAGACTTCCTGAACGATATACTCCTTCACTTCGGAAGTATTTGCATTATTCACGATGGTTGTATCATGCATATTTCCGTTCTCGTCGGCTACCTGGATGGTTTCCGATCCTGCCCCGAATTTTTTTTCGATATCATCCTGAGTAATTTCCAGGGTCATATCATCTTTTAACGGATCATACGCTTTTACCTCGCCTGCCCGGATGGCATCATAGATAACATCTATAAGACTTTTCCTGTCTCCTATGGGTGCGGTGGGATAATAAAGAGGAAGATTCATTTTTTGTCTCAGGTCTACCAACCGCCATACTTTTTTAGCCCACATAACATCCGCTTCTCTGAGATAAGGATAAGGAACAGGTGTTCTGTTTTGCATGGATTTGTTATAGATCCACTTTTTCTGGTTTTCATCCTGCGCCCGCACAGATAAAATAGCGGGGCCCATTACAAACATCATAATAATGATCAATCCAATCGCTCTTTTCATAACAGGACAATTCTTTAGATTATTTTATTGAATAGTAAATATTATCGGATTCAGCTTCCGGGTTGTATTATCAGGGCCTACCGCTTTGATATCATCAAAGATGACACGTTGTCCTCTTCTCATTTGATTGATAAATCCTTTTTGCTTCGGTGTCAACCGGTTATTATTAGAAGATTCGTCATAGGTAAACCCTTTGATGACCACAGACATTCTAAAGGAGGTAACTTTGAATTTCAAGTCAAAGTCAAAATTCTCCATTTCAGCCAATACTACACTTTGAGCAGCAAGGGTGGCTTTTCTTATCGGGCCACCTTTTTTGCCGGCCACCTTGGCCACCGGATCAGGTACGCGTTTCACCCTGAAAGGAATGCCCGGAAAAGATATCTTTTTCCCGTTTACGTTTGCGGATACACGCACCTGGGCAGTTTTTCCGGGCACTTTGGGTCGTACTATCCAGGAGCCCCTGAATTTTTTTGTTCTTCCTCTTTTGATGATTCCGTTGGTCATGGTAGCGGATATTTTATCCGACCCCACACCCGGGACCGAAATGTCCACAGGGTTATCTACTCCAACATAGAAAACATTCATGGCGGTTGGAGATACAACCACATTGGGGGCAGCCACCACGTATTTTCCTTTGAAAGGATAGGCAATGGTGTCTCCTGACGGCGATTTGATACGGATCAGTCCACCCCATTCCTTTTCCCCGGTACTATTAGCCGGCACTTCATAAATACCACGACCGCTCTTGTTAACAGGCAATTGCTGATACCTCCCGGTCATAACATATTTATCCGTTCCATCCGGATTTTTGATTTTCCTGTAAGATCCAACCAATACCTGTGGGGTGGTGGTGGTATCCGTAGCGGCAATAAACACCTCAGCGTGGTAAGCTCCTCCTTTCATTACATAATTACTGGTAGCAGAGACAAAAGATTCCAGTTTATTAACCTTGAAATCCTTGGCTTCAATCTGCCCATAGAGATAATTGAGGGTTTGTCCTTCTGTGTTTCTGACATCACTCTGCAATTTGGAGAGGATGGTAATCACAGCAATCAGAGGCAGTGTATGGAAGTTATGTATTTCCCAGGTGACTTTTTCTCCTCCCGGGTCTGTAGTATCCGAAGTGTTCAGCGTACGTTTGATGGCCTCGGAAATGTTATTGTCCTTCTTCCCGATAATTTGCAAAAGGAAATCCCGGTATTCGTCGAGGGCATGATGCAAGTCATAGGCTTTCCCGTTCATATTAGCCCCGATCATAATCTGGGAAGGCACATTGTTTTCATCAATTTTATGAATATTCTCCACAATGATATTTTTCCCGTCGATCGCATCCGATTTTTCTCCTTCAGCCGTACGTACGATTTCAAGCTTCAAATTCTGAATATAATCATACATCTCGTCGGCTCGTTCTTTCACCTTCATTGCCTTAGCTTTCCAGGGCCCGGCTTTCTGCGGATTACTGGCCGCCTTGCTGGCAAAATCATCATAAACAAGTTTATTCCTTTCTACGTTAATTTTAGTGGTTTCCGTAAGACTTTCATCAACAAGTTTAAAAGCTTCTACAGCTTCTTTTGAGACATTCAGTGCCAGGAGTGATGTAAGAACCAAATACATCATCCCGATCATTTTTTGTCTCGGAGTCTCTTTTCCGTGGGCCATAATATTATTCGTTTATGGAAAAAATGCGTTCAAATATTTAGCTTATTTCCTCATCACGTTCATCGCAGCAAGCATATTTCCGTAGATGGTATTAAGTTCGGAAAGATTTTCGCTGAGTTTGGTAACTTCTTCTCTGTATTTACTGGAACTTTCAGCAGAAGCTTTCAGATCTTCCATCATCTGGGCGAGACCGGAATAAGCATCCTCTGCCTTTTTGAGTTGTTCATTGGAAGTCTGTAGTTGCAATTCATACACAGCGTTCAAGGCAGACAGGTTTTTATTGAGGGTTTCAAGGTTTTCGTTATAGGACTTGCTTCCGTCTTCGATGTGAGTAAAAGATTCGGCAAGGCGCTGATAATTGGTCCCCGATTCGGAAATCAGATTGGCTGTTTTATCATACGATTCGGAAAGATGATCTACCGAACTTTTCAGTTCTTCGGTAGAACTGACATAATTCTCAGTATGCTTATCAACGGTCTCTGCAGCTTTCACCATACTTTCGGAATATTTATTGGTTGCTACAGCAGCGTCAGAAATATCATTCAGTTTTTCTGCCGTTTGACTAAGCTTGTTCAGTCCCTGACCCAGTTTATTGAAAAGATCGGGTGTAATCTCTCCTTCCTCGAGCATTTTGTCAAACTTCTCCAGAGCAGCGCCGGAACCGCCATACCCGCCTCCATGGCTTCTCCCGGAAGGAAGTTCCAGTTCGTCTTCATCGGAAAGACCTGCCAGTTCAGGATATACCAAGGTCCAGTCCGGTTCTTCATGAGGAGGTTCAAAAGCCGAAAAGAAGAAAATAATTGCTTCGGTACTTAGCCCCATGATAAGCATTAAGCCGGCCCCGGGGTAGTGCTGAATTTTAAATAAAGCCCCTATAATTACAACAGAAGCACCCCATCCGTACAACTTGGCCATGAAATTTTTCCAGCCACTGGTCTGAACTATTTCTCTTAATTTCATAATTAGTAATTATTTAATAAAAATTATAGTTTACGGTTTAAATTTGGTTCCTATTGTCCGGTCCCCATATAAGATCTGACATTTCTAAAACCGACAAATGATTTCGCGGAATCCTGGTATTCATAAGTACGTGTACTTACCTGCAGATAGAAAGCAATGTCTTTCCAGGATCCTCCACGAATAACTTTTCTCTTCATCACCGAAGTTTCGTCGGGACGGGCATTGTATTTATAGTCCGGATTCATGTCATGGATGAACATGTAAGCGGATTCATCATAAGCGCTGCTGGTCCATTCGGCTACATTCCCGGCCATGTCATATAATCCGAACTCATTGGGTTCATAGGAACCTACCTTGTTGGTGACCAGGGCTCCGTCATCAATATAATTTCCACGAAGGGGTTTAAAGTTGGCCAGGAAACACCCTTTATCGTTACGGGTATAAATGCCTCCCCAGGGATACATGGAGAGCTCCAGACCGCCCCGGGCGGCATATTCCCACTCTGTTTCTGTCGGCAACCGGTATTCCTGAACAAAAGGCCTTCCCTCACTTGCCAGAAAATCATTGAGGTATTTTGTGCGCCAAATGCTGAATGCATTGGCTTGCTTCCAGGTTACTCCGACAATAGGATAATCATAGAACGAGGGATGCCAGAAATACATATTAGTCCAGGGTTCATTGTAAGAATAGGTGAAATCGCGTATCCAAACAAGGGTATCGGGATAGCAGGGTACCTGATCATGAAAGATAAAGGCAGAACGGTCCTGGATAGGAACTTTTTCGCCTTTCTGATTGAACACTTCTCCGTGATAGCTTTGGGTTTTATAATCCCAGCTATTGGCTGTTTTGGCTGCCTGTTTCAGGTCAACCCAGAAATAGGCATAAATCAATTTTCGCGTATCAATTTGTTTGCGTCCGAAAAAACGCTCATTGGGGGAATAATACATCTCCTCAACAACATTTTTAACATCTTCGTTTTTCATATCGATTTTCGTTTCCCAATCGATAACAGGCGGATCATACTCATCTCCGTTTTCATCAACTTTGTAAAATCCTTCAACCCCGGCTTCTCCCAGTTTAAAGCGGATGATGGAGTCCCTGACATAGTTGATGAATTGTCTGTACTCACTATTAGTGATTTCGGTTTCATCCATCCAGAAAGCATCCACGGTAACCGTCTTGCTGGCCGAGTTCATAGCCCAGCTTATATCCTGGTCACTGGGACCAATATTGAAACTTCCCTGGGGAATGAAAACCATGCCCAGGGGTTCCGGTTCAAAATATTTCCTTTTGGTTTGCACTCCAACCAGCTCTCCGTTATAAGAGCTACCGCAACCGCTTAAGATAAAAGCGACGACTAAACCAACAAAGACAATTTTTTTCATAACGCAACTTTAATTAATACTGCAAGTAAAATAAAATTTTCCAAAAATCATAAAAAACGAATACTTTTATAACGTTTGGGTACGTGCTCCAGACTAATGTCAAAACAGTATTTTAACATTAATTCATGGGTGCCTCCGGTATTTTTTCTAATATCTGACGTCGGAAAATCATAAGAATACCCTATTCTTAATCCATTGATTAATTGTAGTCCCAACAAAGCAACTAATGCATCTCCTGTTCTGTAAGAAACGCCCCCCCATATTTTTTTATTGTATAATAAATTTGTATTAATTGTTAACTGTGTGGCTTTTCCGTCGGATTGCAGGAAAAAAGAAGGCAACACTTCGAAAACGGGATTGGGCAATCGCAGGGAGTAGCCGCCGGTGACATAATAATGTCGTGCCATAAAAGTAAAAGAGGTTCCCGTGTTTAATTTAAAACCGGGCTGGTTGATATGAGTAGAAGAAACTCCAATGTAGAAATTTTCTGTGCTGTAAAACAGTCCCAGTCCCATGTCGAAAGCCACGAAGCTCTCCTTTCCTTCCGGTATCAGGGGGTCCCCGCTGGCCGGTGTGTGATAATCGCTGGTAGGGATCTCCCAGGTAGGGTCCAGTGCTTTATTATAAAAGCCCAGGTTCAGTCCGATCCCAAGCGTTCCTTTTCCAAGATCCAGGCGGTAAGCATAAGTTCCCGCAATGCTAAGATTCTTTTCAAACCCCAGTTGATCATTGCCGATGGAAAGACCTACGCCACTGGATATATTAAAGGGTTTCACGGCAGCATCCGCATAAAAGACAGTGGTGGACGGAGCCCCTTCAAAACCTACCCATTGCTGCCTGGCTGAGGCAGTGGCACATATACCGCCACTGTTACCGGCATACCCCGGGTTAAAAATCAGTTTATTGAACATAAACTGGCTGTTTTGCGGGTCTTGCTGTCCAAGGATATTCATAAAAACTCCGATAATGAGAACACTTATGCTAATAAATTTTTTCATCCACCTCGTAGTCAACAAATTAACCTCAACTTATTTTTAATAATAATCGGATTTTAACCGAAGTAAATTAAGCAAAAATATTATAATTAGGCAAATCTATCAACAATTCATTGTTAATAAGTTGACTTTCGGAAATGCTTACCTTTATACTGGATTTCAGAAAAAAAGTTACCGGATAGGAAATATTTTTGCTATGTCCTGTCAGAAAAGGAGTTGCAATGGATTCTTATTTGAAAAAGTCCAGCCATCTTTCGGGGATTTCCTGGGCCCCCGCCATTTGATAATCCTGATAGGAGCAGGCCTTCCACCGGGTGTTCTCCTCATCGGGGGTTTTGATCCACCAGCGGTCGGTTTGACTGCTTTTCAGAAAAGTCAGCTTAAAATCGCTGTCTGAAAGACTAACGATATATTGTGTGAATTTTTCATCTGCAGGGTCCGGGGTTTCAACAATTCTTTGGGCAAAGGCATCCGCGAAATACCAAATGATTTGTGCAGCCAGGTGGGAGGTCTGATCCCGGTTATCCAGCAAAGGATTGACTTCGGTAATCAGAAATACGGAGATATGATCACTCAACCCTGAGAAACGGGCCATCTGGCACATCTCCATACCGCTGAATCCGTTGGGAGAAGTATTGAACGTACCGGGTGCATCACTTTGGCGTACGGCCGAGATATCAAAACTATGGATGAAGGCATCCCGGAAAAAAGGCTCAAAATACTTCATATCCGATCGTACTCTTCCAAGCCGGTAAGACTGATGGGCATGTTTACCCAATTTCTTCAGATCATTAGGGCCGGTCATGTATTCCTGATGTCCAAGATTGGTATAGTGAATACCGGGTGTTTTCCTTCTGATGATTTTTTCCAACCAATTCTCCGAGGAAAATTCTTTGGTGCCTTTGTCAAGATCAAGCCGGGCATCGACAGTAACCAGTTCGGACCTTTTTTTGAGCTTCATCAAGGCTTCGTGACATCCGTAAGTAATATCCTGTGTGCCGCCCATAATCACAGGTACCACCTGATTTTCCATCAAATGACATACCACGTCCCGTATCCCGAAATACGTATCTGTCGGGGTTTTCCCGGGACGCATATTTCCCAGATCAATCATTCTGATCTTTTTTCTGATCCTGCTCAGAGAATAAAATTTTTGTCTGATATGATCCGGGGCGGAGGAAGCTCCTTTGTTCTGCGAATTCCGGTCTTCTGGAACCCCCACCAGTGCAATATCCATCCCCAAAAGATCGGGTACCGGCCTGTCGGGGGTGTGGATAATAAGCTTCTTTCCCAGTTCATCGCCCGGGCGAACATTACGGATCAGGGGTTTCTGAATGCTGACAGGATCGAAGTAATCATTTAAATCCATTGAGCCGGGGATTTTATTTATTTTTCTTCTTCGGGGCTTCCGATATGATATTCATACATTCCTCATAGGTAAGATCTTCGGGTGTAAATTTTTTGGGTATGCGGAAGTTTTTCTTTTTCCATTTGATGTAAGGTCCCCAGCGCCCGTTCAGGATCTGCAGGTCCGCATCTTCCTCAAAGGTTTTTATGACTTTTTTCTTCTCCGTTTCCCTTTTTTCCAGAATGATGGCGATGGCTTTTTCTTCGCTGATAGCCAAAGGATCCTCTGACGGGGGAATGGAATAGAACTTGTTGTCGTGCCGGATGTAGGGCCCGAATCTTCCTATTCCAGCCACCATCTCCTTCTCTTCAAAATCGCCTATGGTTCTGGGTAATTTGAACAAGTCAAGCACTTCCTGCAGGGTAATGGTTTCGATGAGCTGTCCTTTGCGGAGGCTGGCATATCTGGGTTTCTTATCCTCATCGCCACGACCTATCTGGGCTACCGGCCCGTATCTCCCGATTTTTACAAGAACCTCTTCGCCGGTAGCAGGGTCTTTCCCAAGAACCCTTTCTCCTGTATGTTTCCGGGTGATTTTTTCCGTAGATTCTACCTTGGGATGAAAATCAGCGTAAAACCGTTTGATCATATTTGACCAGTTAAGTTTTCCTTCGGCTATTTCATCAAATTGTTTCTCGACAGTAGCAGTAAAGTTATAATCGAGGATATCTGCAAAATGTTCCAGTAGAAAATCGTTTACCAACATGCCAATATCGCTGGGATAAAGCTTGGATTTTTCTTTTCCCACGTTTTCTTTCAGGGTTTTTTCGGCGATACGGTCCTGATGCTCTTTCAAAGAGAGCTGGATGGTCTTTCTTGTCTCTCCGGGACGGTCTTCTTTTATCACATACCCCCGCTGCTGAATGGTAGTAATGGTAGGGGCATAGGTAGAAGGGCGTCCAATGCCCAGCTCTTCAAGTTTACGCACCAACATGGCTTCACTGTAACGTGGCGGGGGCTGGGTGAATTTTTCTGTGGCGATAATTTCCTTATAATTTAAAGGTGTCCCCGGTTCTATGGGTGGCAGGTACATCTGTTCGCTTTTCTCAGAACCCTCCTTATCCGAATAAACTTTCAGAAACCCGTCAAACTTAACCACTTCTCCGGTAGCTATAAACTTCTTCTCTGATCCTTCCGGGGTAATGGTCACTGTGGTTTTTTCGATCAGGGCATCTTCCATCTGGGAGGCAATTGTCCTTTTCCATATCAACTCATAGAGACGCTGTTCTGCTCTGGATCCGGGGATAGTATCCCTGTCCGGGTAGGTGGGGCGTATGGCTTCGTGCGCTTCCTGTGCTCCCTTGGTTTTGGTTTTAAAGTTCCTTGCCCTGGCATATTTTTCCCCGAAAAGCGTTTTGATTTTTTTATGGGAAGCATTTAATGCCAGTGTGGACAGATTAACCGAGTCGGTACGCATGTAGGTAATGAACCCTGCTTCATAAAGCCGCTGTGCCAAAGACATGGTGTAGGACACAGAATATTTTAATCGCCGGCTGGCTTCCTGCTGCAGGGTAGAGGTGGTAAACGGAGGAGGCGGCGTACGTTTCAGAGGTTTCTTTGTGACATCTGTCACCGTAAAGGACTTTCCCTTAATGGACTTTAGGAACTCTTCCGCTTCTCTGCGTGATGAAAATCTTTCGCTCAGTTCGGCTTTCAGGAGATAGGTCTTGTGATCCTGCGCCAGATAGAATTCCCCCGAAACCCGGTAATAAGACTGTACTGTAAATTGGTGTATTTCCCTTTCCCTTTCCACGATCAGTCTCACCGCCACCGATTGCACACGACCGGCAGAGAGGGAGGGCTTAACCTTTTTCCACAGTATCGGGGATATTTCAAATCCTACGAGGCGGTCCAGAATACGCCGGGCCTGTTGGGCATTGACCAGATTGAGGTCGATGGTACGGGGAGTGGTAATGGCCTGTTTTATGGCAACCGGCGTGATCTCGTGAAACACAATCCGCTTCGTTCCCTCGGCAGGCAGCTTAAGCACCTCCGATAAATGCCAGGCAATGGCTTCTCCCTCACGGTCTTCATCAGAAGCCAACAAAACATGCCGTGCATTTTTTACAGCCTTCTTTAGTTCCTGGACAACTTTCTTTTTTTCATCCGGAACCACATATTCCGGTTTGAAATTATGCTCAATGTCAATGCCCAGATTCTTCTTCGACAGATCACGGATATGTCCGAAACTGGACTTTACCTTATAATCTTTTCCCAGGATCTTTTCTATGGTTTTGGCCTTTGCCGGGGATTCTACGATGATCAGATTCTCTTTTTCTTCCATACTATACAAAAAACCTCTACGTTTTAAATTGCTGCAAAGTAAATTAATAACTACAGTAACATCAAAATTTATTGTTTATTATTTACTATTTTTGGCGAATTAGATGAATAAACATATATGAACACAGGTATTTCAAAGGGTAAAGAAAAAAAATATATTCTGTTATTCTGGGTAATCTATACGCTCCCCATTATTGCAATAGGGGTCATTTTCGTCTTGATCTCCAATGGAAAACTGGGAAAGATGCCGACGTTTGAGGAGCTGGAAAATCCTGAAAGGAACCTGGCCTCAGAGGTGTTCTCGGATGACGGAAAATTACTGGGAAAATATTATATCCAGAATAGAGTCTGGACGGATTATGATCATATATCCCCTTCTCTTGTGGATGCTCTGATAGCCACTGAGGATGTACGGTTTTATCAACATTCGGGTATTGATATCCGGGGACTTGGAAGGGTATTTGTAAAAACCTTCTTACTGAGACAGGAGCAATCCGGAGGAGGCAGTACGATCACCCAACAGTTGGCGAAGAATCTGTTTCCGCGGGACACGTCAACGACCCATTTTGCCCCTGCACGTATGGCAAAACTGGTACTGACAAAATTCAAGGAATGGGTGACTGCCGTCAAACTGGAGCGCTCCTATACCAAAGAAGAGATCATTACCATGTACCTGAATATATTCGATTTCCTTTATCAGGCGGTAGGGATTCATTCTGCGGCGGATATTTATTTTCAGACCACGCCGGATTCTCTGACACTGGAACAGGCAGCCATGCTGGTGGGAATGGTTAAAAATCCTGCTTATTACAATCCTGTCAGAAGACCGGAAGTCACCTTGAAGCGAAGAAATGTGGTATTGTCACAGATGGTAAAATACGGCTATCTTGACAAGGCCACTTATGATTCGGTAAAACAACTGCCTCTGGAAGTGCAGCTGAAAGTGGAAAGTCACAATCTGGGTCCGGCACCGTATCTCAGAGAATATCTCCGGACCGCGATGATGAAGTCCTTTCCTGAAAGAGAATATTTTTTCACGGATGAACAATACCAGGAAGCTTTGTATCAATGGAACAATAATCCTTTGTACGGATGGTGTTCCAAAAACAAGAAACCTGATGGAAAGAACTACAATATATACAAAGACGGTTTAAAGATCTATACAACCATCAACTATACCTTCCAGGAATATGCCGAGGAAGCGGTCCGGGAGCATCTGGGGGGAGAATTACAAGATGCCTTTTTTGAGAATGTCAAACATTACAGGCATCCTCCGTTTTCCGACGACCTCACCACCACGCAAATCAGAAGCATTATGGAACGTGCCATGCGGAGAACAGACCGGTACAGGTCGCTCAGGAGAAGGGGTGCTCCCCCGGACACGATTATGAAAATCTTTAATACGCCTGTGAAGATGAAAGTATTCTCCTGGAAAGGCATTATTGATACCGTAATGTCACCGATGGACTCTTTACGGTATTACAAATATTTTATACGGTCGGGGTTGATGAGTTTTGATCCCCACACCGGGTATGTAAAAGCTTATGTGGGAGGACCTGATTTCCGGTTTTTCAAGTTTGACGCGGTGACGGCTCAAAAACGACAGGTAGGAAGTACTATCAAGCCTTTTTTATACACCCTGGCCATGCAAAACGGATATACTCCTTGTTATAAGGTGCCGGATGTCCCGCAGACATTTAAGGATAATGATTCTGTTTGGATCCCCAAGAGCTCGGGCCGGAAAGAGTTTTGGGGGAAGATGGTGACCCTGAAATGGGGCCTTGCCAACTCGGAAAACTATATCTCAGCCTGGCTGATGAAACAGTTCAATCCGCAATCGGTGATTGATATCATGAGGAAGATGGGTATTCGCAGCCCTATCGATCCGGTTAATTCTATTTTTCTTGGCACTTCCGACCTCAGCCTGTACGAACTTACGGGAGCATACGGGACCTTTGCCAATAAGGGTGTTTTTGTCCAGCCGGTATTTGTTACACGGATTGAAGATAAAAACGGCAACCTGATTGCTACGTTCCAGCCCTATTTCAATGAGGCCATCAGCGAAAAAGATGCTTATCTGATGATCAATCTGCTGGAAGGAGTTGTGAAGGAAGGAACGGCCATCAGGTTACGGTATAAGTATGAGTTGATGAATCCTATCGGAGGAAAAACAGGAACTACACAGAACCATTCGGACGGATGGTTCATGGGGGTCACCCCCAGTCTGGTGACAGGTGTATGGAGCGGATGGGAAGACCGGTCTGTTCATTTCTCTACGTTACATCTGGGCCAGGGAGCCAATATGGCACTGCCCATCTTTGCCCTTTACATGAAAAAAATTTACAACGATCCGCAATACGGGATCATGCAGACCGAAGACTTTGAAGCTCCGCAGAATTTCCATATCAACCTGAAATGCGATGAAGAAAGCGGAAATGCGCGTAGTTATGATTTTGATTTTTAACGGCACGCGGATTACACCGGTTTTAGCAGGTTGCACAGATAAGCATAGTAACCGATAATTCATTTGCCGGTTTCGGCAAAGACTTTTCGCAGGATATCCGTTACACGTGCTTTAGGGTCGGTGCGGATTAGTTTTTCTTCGTGCGCCAGTTTGACAAACAGCCCGTCAATGGTTTTTTCCGTAACATACAGGGGAAGATCCGTTTCAACCTTTTTGGTAAAGGGTATTTTGTTGTAGGCCGTAGTTACCTTTTCCCAATAATCGGAAAGATGGGTTTGATGCAGTACCTGACGGATGTCTGGTTTATAGGTCACTATCAGTTGTTGGTAGGTTTTCTCCCTGAAATATTCGGTCGCTGCGTTATCGGGACCCTTCAGTATGCCCAGGGCGTCGGTAATGGTCATCTCCCGGATGGCGCTATAAAAAACAGGTCCGGCTTTGGAAACCGCTTTTTCAGCAGCGTGGTTCATCTGTTCTATAAAATCATCCACCATCGAATGAAGCCCCAGGGCACGCAATTTTTGTTCCACATACGCCACCTCCTGCGGAAACGGGATCTTTACTTCCTGATCCAGATAAAATCCATTCTCCCTGGCCAGGACCTTAATGGCATTGGTAGTGCCAACCTTCAGGGCCTCCTTTAGCCCCTGAACGATTTCATCTTTGGTGAGTGCTCCTGTAGCTGGTATTTGAAGTTCCTGCAAAACATCACATTGTGTAAGAAGCAAAGAAACGGTTAACACTAAAAAAAAGAGATATTTTTTCATTTCTTTCAGGTTTTTTGGTTAAACAAATATTTTATTACCTCATCCATTTTTTTTACGGGGATAATTGACAAAGGCATTTTCTGGATGTTTAGTTTACGGGCATTGTATCCTGAAATCATCATTTTATTAAATCCCAGTTTAGCAGCTTCTCCGATACGTTGTTCGATGCGTGCCACAGGTCTGACCTCTCCCGAGAGACCGATCTCGGCAGCGAAAGCCATAGATTCAGGTACGGGTACATCCAGATAAGAAGAAAGGACAGACGCGGTCACTGCCAGATCGATCCCCGGGTCCTCTACTTTAAGTCCGCCTGCGATATTGAGAAAGACATCTCTGGCCGAGAGCCTGAAACCGGCCCGTTTTTCCAGCACTGCCAGGAGCATGTGCAGACGGCGAATGTCAAAACCGGTGGAGGTACGCTGAGGGGTCCCGTACACTGCTGTGCTGACCAGGGCCTGTGTCTCGATCAGGAAGGGCCGGATACCGTCAATGGTAGAGGCCGTGGCAATGCCGCTGAGGGTGTCGTCAAGGTGGGAAAGAAGCAACTCGGAAGGGTTGGTGATCTCAGCCAGTCCGTTTTCCTTCATCTCGAAAAGGGCCAGCTCGGAAGTGGAACCAAAACGGTTTTTCAACACACGCAAAATACGGAAAAGAAATTTAGGATCTCCTTCGAAATGTAAAACAACATCCACGATATGCTCCAATATTTTAGGGCCGGCCAGCGTCCCTTCTTTGGTGATATGACCTATCAGAAAAACAGGAATACCGGTTTGTTTGGCCAGGGCAAGGAATTTTCCGGCACATTCCCTTACCTGGGAAACACTGCCGGCAGAGGATTCTATTTCCTCGGTGGTAATGGTTTGTATGGAATCTATGACTACCAGGGAAGGGGAGATTTTCCTGATCTGATCGGCAATAAATTCGTACCGTGTTTCCGGGTAGATCAGGGTTTGATCCTGGGGAAGGCCCATCCTGTTGGCCCGCAGCTTGATTTGTTCGGCACTTTCTTCTCCCGAAACATATAAGGTGGGGGAAGCAAGTTGCAGACATACCTGAAGCGCCAGGGTGGATTTCCCTATACCCGGTTCTCCTCCCAGCAATACCAATGTACCCGGGACAATGCCCCCGCCCAGAATGCGGTTGAATTCGCCGGTGCCGGTGATAATTCTCCGGTGGTTCATAGACTCTACACTGGTCAGCGGGCGTGGTGGACCCGAAGAAGTCATGCTTCCACCCGGTTTCTTCCCGGATGGTTTTGTAATGATCTCTTCGACGTAAGTATTCCACTCTCCGCATACAGGACACCGGCCGATCCACTTGGGGGATTCAGCCCCGCAATTCTGACAAACCCATACCGTTTTAGATTTGGCCATCTTTTATCCCATTTGAGGATAAAGATAATTTTTTATTTCGTTGGAGGGCTACCATGATCATGGAAAATCCTCCTACGACCAGAATAAGCAAGGTCTGTGACTCATGGGCCAGGGTGGCCAGTGCCAGACCTGTTTCCCGGGAAATACCATACAAAGTCAGGGCCATGGAGACGATCCAGTGATAAGCACCGATCCCTCCCTGTACCGGGATGACCATCCCCATACTTCCCACAACCAACAGAAACAACCCGTCAACAGCGGTCAGAGAAGACGTTTCGGGTAACATGTACAGGATCAGCCAGGCAGTCACAAAATACATCAGCCAGATCAGAAAAGAAGAAAGAAGGAACAAAGGTTTATTTTTCAGGTTACCAATGGTGTTTATCCCGTCGACAATGCCCCGGAAAAAGTCAAATATCTTTTTTATAAAGACAATGTTTTTAAGCTGCTTACGGAACAACCCGGTAAGCAGGATCAGAATAAATATTATACCTAATATAAAAATTATGGTCTGCGGGTGACGGGTCATGGCAGAGAATTTCACGCCCAGGGGCCGGAAAACATGAGTGATAAAAAATTTTCCGAAAAATCCGACTTTGATCAGGAAGGTAATCACAAGCAGGATCAGCAAAATAATCATATCCACCACGCGCTCGATGATCACCGTCCCAAGCAGGGCGTCAAAAGGGACTTTGTCGGTTTTGGCGAGCGATCCGCACCGCACTACTTCTCCGAGACGAGGCAGAGCCAGATTGGCCAGATACCCTGACATAACGGCATAGAATGTGTTTATCAGGCGGGGTTTGTAGCCCAGAGGCTCAATCAGCAGGTTCCAGCGCCAGGCCCGAAAGATATGGCTGAGTATGCCCGCAGGAATAGTAATCAGCAACCAGGCATAGCGGGCATGCTTAACATCTTCCCATACTTGATTCAGATCGATACCACGGAATGCAAGATACAAAAGGAAAAGAGCTGTGAACAGGAATACCAGGAACCGGATAATTTGAAAGATTCGCTGTTTCAAGGGGAATCTACTTTACCATTTTGTTTGTAACCGTATCCGGAAAGACAAGTGAGGGTTGGAAGGTGCGGGCTTCTTCCGGTGACAGGAAAGCATAGGAAATGATAATGATCACATCCCCCACTGCAGCTTTCCGGGCGGCCGGACCATTCAGGCAGATCTCCCCTGATCCGCGTTTACCCTTTATCACATACGTCTCCAGACGTTCCCCGTTATTGATATTTACCACCTGGACTTTCTCGTTTTCCATGATGTTGGCAGCGTCCATCAGGTCTTCGTCGATGGTGATGCTCCCCACATACTGCAGGTTGGCCTCGGTAACGGTCACCTTGTGAATTTTCGATTTGACTACTTCTATCCACATAACGCTGCAAATATACTGAAACTTTAAGACAGAGCATCAAAAATCATGCTAAAAAACAATTTTCCGGTCGCAGGAAGATCATTCTTTCTCACGACTGAAAGATATATTATCGATAAGCCGCACTTTCCCGGCCCAGACAGCGATACACCCTTGTTTGTCAACGGGTTCATCCCATGATAAAACCGGCTGGAGGGTGTCAGCATGGACAACCTCAAAATATTCCACCTTAAGAGAGGAGTTGTTTTCGATACGGGAGATCACCCATTCTTTTATTTTATTGACGGGGAGTTTGTCTTTCTGGCTGACAGCCTCTTTCAGGGTCCTGTATATCAGCGGGGCTTCTTCCCGTTCTTTTTCCCCGAGGCGCACATTGCGGGAACTCATTGCCAGGCCGTCAGGTTCCCGTACTATGGGACAGGAAACAATGTTCACCGGGAGGTTCAGCATACGCACCATTTCTTTGATGACGGCCAGTTGCTGGAAGTCTTTCAATCCGAAATAAGCATTCCGGGGTTGTACCATGTCAAACAACCGGCTTACTACCTGGGCAACTCCGTTGAAATGACCGGGCCTGAATTTTCCTTCCATAACTTTATCAAGGATGCCAAAATCAAATATGCGGGAATCAGGTTCGGGATATACCTCCTTTTCTTCGGGTAAAAAAACAAGGTCGCCGGGACGCAGGATTTTTTCCAAAAGCCCCAGGTCCGCTTCAGGATTACGGGGATATTTTTTCAAATCTTCCGGATCATTGAACTGCGTAGGGTTCACGAAAATCGATACAACGGTTACCGGATCGTTTGACAGGGAACAACGAATCAGAGACAGGTGCCCTTCATGAAGGGCTCCCATAGTAGGAACAAAACCATGAAGCAGCTGTTCTTTTTTCAGCATATTCCGCTTTTCTTCAAGTTCTTTCCGGGTTTTTACAATTTTCATAATTAAAATAATATTACGACCAAACCGCCGGAGATTCTGGATATCCCGGTTTAGTCCCTGAATAAAACACAAATATGAAGAAAATTTACTATCTTTGCATAAATTTTTGTAAATAAAAACAATGGAGTTGGTTACCGAACAACCCTCGATATATCAGACATATACAGAACATATGCCTTGGCTTGCTTCATCAGAAGATTGGAAATTAACGGAAAAATTAACGTGGAATGAAAAAATATAAAGTTCTGTTCGTATCCCAGGAAATTACCCCTTACCTACCGGAGAGTGAGATGTCAAAAGTAGCAAGATATCTTCCACAGGGAATACAGGAACAGGGAAATGAAATCCGGACGTTTATGCCCAAATACGGGAACATTAATGAGCGACGAAATCAATTACATGAAGTAATCAGGCTTTCCGGGATGAATATCATTATTGATGAAACGGATCACCCGTTGATTATCAAGGTGGCATCCATTCAGGCTGCCCGGATGCAGGTATATTTTATTGAGAACGAAGACTATTTTCAGCGTAAGTTCGTTTTATCGGATGAAAAGGGAAATCCTTTTGAAGATAATGATGAACGAGCCATCTTTTTTGCCAGAGGAGTATTGGAAACCGTGAAGAAACTACGTTGGTCACCGGATATTGTGCATTGCTTCGGATGGTTTGGGGGATTGGTCCCGCTGTATCTGAAAAAGACCTATCATGATGATCCGATCTTCACCAATGTAAAAGTGGTATATTCCGTATATAACGACAAATACAAGGGTTCATTAAGGCCTTCTTTCAAAGAAAAGCTCCGGATGGACGGAGTTACAGACAAAGATCTTGAGGTTTTGTCTGACACCCGTTGGGAAAGCGTTATGAAACTTGCTTTGGAGCATTCCGATGCGGTCATTTACGGAGGCACCGATGTCCCGGAAGAAATAAACAAATTTGCCAAACAAAAGGATCTTCCCCAATTAACCTATCAGGATGAAGAAAATTATCTTGCGTCGTATTCGGAGTTTTATGAGACAATTTTAAATGGGAAGATTCATGCGTCTATCTGAGAAAAAAGATCTTCTCCGGCTTTCCCGGAGAAAAGCATCATGGTTTTTGCTTTTACCCGTCCTCTTCGTGGGGTTATTGATGGGTTCTTGTGAAGACGACCCCTCACAGGTGGGTCTGGAGCTGAAAAGTGTGTTGGGGCAGATACAGCCTGTTACCGTTGATACCATGAGCGTTTTTACATCTGTAGAATCCATGGATTCTGTGCGTACGGATCATTTTGACTATGCCCTTCTGGGAAACTTCCGGGATCCGGTCTTTGGCTGGTCTGACGCCTCTTTTGTTACCCAGTACCGGTTATCGCAACCCTGGAACCCGGGGCATAACGCGGACGTGGATTCAGTAAAACTCTTCCTGGTGGTGGATAGGTACAACGGGAATGAAACCACCCCCCTCACCGTGAATGTGTATGAACTTTATAAAACCCTCTTCTTTGATTCACTTTATTATTCCAATCTTCATGTTACGGACTCTATCAGCGAATGGCCTGTAGGATCTACCACCTTTCATCCGCAAGACTCAATGATCGTGGTTTATCTGTCCAGGACCTTCGGGAGAAAGATTATCGGAGATACGGCCGTACTCGAAAACCAGGATCTCTTTCTTAATCATTTTAAGGGTTTTTATATTAACACGGATAAAACCTCCGGAAACAATGAGGGCGGTTTTATCAGAATTCACCTGCTGGCTGCAGAGTCTTACATGGCAATCTACTATCATAATGATCTCACAACGGAAGCGATGTTTCCTTTTTATATAAACAGTTACTCTTCCAGGGTTAATATTTTCAGGCATAATTATGATGAAGCGCCTGCGGAAACCGGGATAAAATACCTGAATCAGGGAAAAGAAGATTCCGTAACGTATGTTCAGGGCATGAGCGGGGTCTATACCCGCATGGACATACCGGCAATAAAACAGTTCAGGGACTCTTCTATCATTCTTAACGGAGTGAATCTGATTATTCCCATAGATACTACCGTTTCCACACCCATACAAATGCCGTCGAATCTATCCGTTATGGTCCAAGAAGATGGTGTTTTTTATCAGATTATTGATGTCGGGCTTCCCGAATTTTATAATGGATACCTGGATAAAGAAAACGGGATCTATAAGATCGGAATGACAAAACATTTTCAGGATTATCTGTTGGGGAAAAATGACTATACCACTCTTTATCTCATGGTTAACAACCCGGGAGTCAATACCGAAAGAGTCGTCCTGAAGTCACGGCTCAACACCGACCCCCTGAAACTGGAGATTGTTTATACCAGAGAATAGCGGGAACAGGAAGAAAGCTATCTTTTCAGATATTGCTGCTCGTAATATTTCTCATACTCCCCTGTCAACACGTGATTAAGCCATTCCTGATGATCAAGATACCATTGGATGGTTGTTGTCAGGCCTTCTTCAAACGAAGTTTCCGGTATCCAACCGAGGGTATCCCTGATCTTTGAGGAATCAATGGCATAACGCAAGTCATGCCCGGCCCGGTCTTTGACGAACGTGATCAGCTTATGCGAAGTACCGACGGCTCTGCCAAGTATTTTGTCCGTTATATCGCACAATTGATAAATAAGATCAATGTTTTTCCATTCGTTGTTGCCTCCGATGTTGTACGTTTCTCCTTTGTCTCCTTTGTGGTACACCAGGTCAATGGCACGGGAATGATCAACAACATAGAGCCAGTCACGAATATTTTCCCCCTTCCCGTAAACGGGGATCGGCCGGTTGTGCAGGATATTGTTTATGGTTAACGGAATCAGTTTTTCAGGGAACTGGTTTGGTCCGTAATTATTGGAGCAGTTGGTAATCAGAAAGGGCAGTTTATATGTGTTTCCATAAGCCCGGACAAAATGGTCGGCACTGGCCTTGGAAGCGGAATAAGGGCTTTGCGGGTCGTAAGGAGTGTCTTCCGTAAAATAACCTTCTGGGCCAAGACTGCCGTAAACCTCATCCGTAGAAATCTGGTAAAAACATTTTTCTTTATAATTGTTTTTCCAATGATCGCGGCATGCATTCAACAGGGTAACGGTTCCGACAACATTGGTCCGGATGAATTCCAGGGGGTTTGTAATGGAACGGTCGACATGCGATTCGGCAGCCAAGTGGATCACCCCCGTGACAGGATGTTGCTCAAATAAACTGACAACCAGCTTTTCATCCGTGATATCCCCCTTGACAAACAAATAGTTTTCTCTGTCTTCTATATCAGTGAGATTTTCCAGATTGCCCGCATAGGTCAACTTATCAAGATTGATCATCAGGGTATCCGGATATTTATTCACAAACAAACGGACCACATGGGATCCGATGAAACCGGCACCTCCCGTGATCAGTATGGCCTTGTCGAATGTTTTCATGCCGGTAATTTAATCTTTCTCCAGGTGGGTACGGTAATACTGCTCCCATTTCCAGGCAGAAAGCAGGGCTTCTCCCAGTGTACTTTGTGCTTTCCATCCCAGTTCCCGGTTGGCATAGGAGGGATCTGCCCATATTTTTTCGATATCGCCCGGACGACGGTCCGTAATCACATAATTTACTTTGACGCCGGTAACCTTTTCAAAGGTATTGATGATCTCAAAAACGGAAACGCCCTTGCCTGTACCCAGGTTAAAGACCTCATACGACGTTTTCTGTTTGTCGTTTATCATTCGTTCTATGGATACGATGTGGGCTTTGGCCAGATCGACCACATGCAGGTAATCGCGTATGGCTGATCCGTCCGGTGTATTATAATCACTGCCGAATACCCTGAGTTGTTTCCTTACGCCAATAGCTGTCTGGGTCACATAAGGCACCAGATTCTCCGGTTCGCCAATGGGATGTTCCCCGATCAATCCGGAAGGATGGGCCCCTATAGGATTAAAATAACGGAGAGCAATACTGTGAAATTCAGGTACGGCTTTGATAAAGTCTTCAATGATCTCTTCCGAGATACGCTTGGTATTCCCGTAAGGAGATTCCGGTTTTTTTACCGGGGCCGATTCGGTAACGGGTAGTTCATCCGGCTCGCCATATACCGTACAGGAAGAAGAAAACACCATATTCCTGATGTTATGCTTTTCCATGGCTTTCAGCAGGTTCATCAGGGAGACCAAATTATTCCGGTAATATTTCAGGGGTACCCGCACCGATTCACCCACCGACTTATACGCTGCAAAATGGATGATCGCGCTTATGTCGGTATATTTCTTAAAGAACGTTTCCAGTGCTTCCTCATTGCAGAGATCAAAACATTCAAACGCCGGCCGTACACCCGTAATTTTTTCTATGCCGTCCAGAACCCGTTTTTCCGAATTGGAAAGATTATCCACAATAACAACCTCGTAACCCTGATCCAGAAGCTCAACTACGGTATGTGATCCGATATATCCGGTTCCGCCGGTAACAAGAATTTTTCCCATGATTACAAGCTCCAGTATTCAAAGTCTCTGATCTTTTTCCGGAAAGCGCCTTTTACGTCCACAAAAACTCCGTTTTTATCCAGCAAACCGGCGAAATCCTTTTCTTCCATGGCGACATAGGGATCATGACTGACAGCCACAACCACCGCATCATAGGTGCCCTCCGGTTCCGTTAATTCAATGCCATATTCTTCCAGCACCTGTTCCGGTTCGGCATACGGATCAGTAACATCCGTCTGAAGACCGAAGGAATTAAGTTCCCGGATGATATCGGCCACTTTGGAATTTCTGATATCGCTGACATTTTCTTTAAAGGTAACGCCCATTACCAGAATCCGGGCATCCTGCAAGACCTTTCCGGTGGCTATAAGTTTTTTCACCACCTGTTTGGCAATATACCCCCCCATGGAATCATTGATAAAACGTCCCGAGGTAATGATCTGTGCATGGTAGCCCAGCTCCCCTGATTTGTAGGTAAGGTAATAGGGATCGACGCCGATACAATGACCTCCTACCAGACCGGGGGAAAACTTGAGAAAATTCCATTTGGTCCCGGCAGCTTCAAGCACCTCAAAAGTATTGATATTCATCCTGCTGAAAATAATAGAGAGCTCGTTCATAAAGGCGATATTTATATCACGCTGCGTATTCTCTATAATCTTGGCAGCTTCGGCTACTTTGATAGCGCTGACAGGATGAACACCTGCTTCAATGATGGTTTTATAGACTTCCGAAATATGGTGAAGAGCTTCTTCATCAGACCCGGATACCACTTTGATGACTTTGGTCAGGGTGTGCAGTGTATCGCCGGGATTTATCCTTTCGGGAGAATATCCCACCTTGAAATCCTCGTTGAGTTTGAGTCCCGATTCCTTTTCCAGCACCGGGATGCATTCTTCTTCGGTACATCCCGGATAAACCGTGGATTCATATACCACATAATCCCCTTTTTTCAGATATTTTGAGAGGGTTGCTGTGGCTGACAGAAGAGGTTCCAGGTCCGGAAGATTGTGATCATCAATCGGTGTGGGGACCGCGATAATATGAAAATGGGCTTCCTGCAGTTTCCGTGCGTCGGTGGTAAAAGTAATGTCTCTGTTTTTAAAGTTCTCTTCCGACAGTTCCTTGCTGGGATCTATCCCTTCCTTCATCATTTCGATGCGGTCTTCCCGTATATCGAAGCCGATCACAGAAAAATGCTTTGCCAGTTCGAGGGCAATAGGCAATCCCACATACCCTAATCCCAATACGGATATTTTTGCTTCTCTGTTTTTCAGTTTTTCTACCATGAAGTTTAACTGTATTTAATTAATTTTAACTGTGTTTTTTAATATCATGATACTACGGCAATGTATGGGAGAATGTTTCAAAGAATCACTTTTTCAGTAAAGGATGGTACTCCCCTTTCAGGCCTGCGGGAGCGCTGTTTCTGATCTGGTAGACAATTTCAATAGCTTTTCGTACTTCGTCTATACCGAAGCCTTTGCCTTCCAGGATTTTCCGATAGCTTTGCGTGTGCAGGTCCGTAAAGCCCGAGCTGAATTCCACTTCTTTATTATTGATCAGGACAGACCGGTAGGTTCTCTGACCGGATTCCCTGATCTTTTCGGGGATATCCCGGTAATCGATGCTGAGAAGCCAGCGTATGCGGGCCCGTTCCAATTCAAGGTATCCGGCCGCTTTGTTCTCATCCAGCAGATGCACCTTGTTTTCCACAACCTTTCCGAAAATCCACCCCAGCATATCAAAAAAGTGAATCCCGATATTGGTGACGATACCCCCTGATTTCTGAACATCCCCTTTCCATGATATATAATACCAATTTCCACGGCTGGTAATATAAGTAAGGTCGATATCAAATTTTTTATCTTCCGGAGCCGTATCCACTTCCTGTTTAAGTTTTATTATCGAAGGATGCAATCGCAATTGCAGAATATTATTTATGCGCCGCCCCGTTTCTTCTTCGAAAAGTTGCAGGGCATCGACGTTCCAGGGGTTCAGCACCATGGGCTTTTCGCAGATGGCATCGGCCCCTTGCCGGAGGGCAAAACGGATATGGGAATCATGCAGGTAGTTGGGTGAGCAAATAGAAACATAATCCACTCTGGTACCCTGCCGGTGCAGTTTGTCTATATGACGATCGAAGCGCTCGAATTCCACGAAGAAATCGGATTTCGGAAAGTAACTGTCCAGAATTCCCACACTATCGTGTGGATCGAGGGCGGCTACCAGATTATTTCCCGTATCGCGGATGGCTCTAAGATGACGCTCGGCGATATATCCCGCCACCCCGATAATAGCAAAGTTTTTAGATTCCGGTTTTTCAGTCATACGGTTAATTATTTCCCTGAGCAAATGTAAGGTCAATCGGTGATTTTAACAACATTTTTGTCACGCAATTGATACCGTTCACCACTTTCAGGGCATACAGCGAAGCCTTCCTTGTCAAAATGCAGACGGTGACCGTATTCGCTCATCCATCCGATAGGACGTGCCGGATTCCCCACCACCAGGGCATAGGGTTGAACATCTTTATTCACTACAGCGCCGGCTCCCACAAAAGAATACTCCCCCAGGGTAACACCGCAGATGATGGTGGCATTGGCTCCTATGGAAGCACCTTTTTTTACTATGGTTTTTTGATATTGATCACGGCGCACTACGGCGCTTCTCGGATTGACAACGTTGGTAAAGACCATAGAAGGCCCAAGGAAGACATCATCTTCACAGATCACACCGGTATAGATCGAGACATTGTTCTGCACCTTTACGTTGTCGCCCAGCACCACGCCGGGAGAGACCACTACATTCTGCCCCAGATTACATTTTTTCCCGATTACCGCACCGGTCATCACGTGAGAAAAATGCCAGATCTTCGTTCCTTCACCGATCTGACATCCCTCGTCAAGGACCGCTGTTTCATGAGCAAAATAGTTTCGTTCAGCCATGTTGATAGTTTTTTATGTAAGTGGTGATATAGTCCAGTTGTTCTTCATTCATTTCCGTATGCACCGGCAGGGACATCACGGTGTTGCACAGTTGATCAGCCACCGGAAATTCCTTGTGATAAAACGGAAACCCGGAAAAAGCTTCCTGGCGGTGCATGGGCAGGGGGTAATAGATCATGGAAGGGATGCCGGCTTCTTTGAGATAATTCATCAGATGCCGGCGGTCTATACCCCGGGTGACCAGCGTATATTGATGAAAGCTGTGTGTGGTATTGGCGGCACGGGCCGGTATCCTGAGAAAAGACAAGGGCCCCAGATGCTCGTCATACCAGTCGGCAACCCGTTGCCGGGCTTCAATAAATTCGTCGAGATGGGTCAGTTTCACATCCAGGATAGCGGCCTGCAGGGTATCCAGCCTTGAGTTTATGCCTATTCGTTCGTGGTAGTATTTTTTTTGTGTACCGTGATTCACATAGGAACGAATGGTCGCGGCAAGCCCTTCATCATCCGTAAACACCGCGCCGCCGTCGCCAAAGGCCCCGAGGTTTTTGGAGGGGAAAAAAGAGGTACACCCGATATCACCCATGGTCCCCGCCATCTTCCGGGTGCCGTCGGGAAAGGTATACCAGGCCCCCAAAGCCTGTGCCGCATCTTCAATCACTTTCAGTTCGTATTTTTCCGCCTCTTCCAGCAGGGGAGCCATATCCACACATTGCCCGAACAAATGCACCGGGATGATGGCTTTGGTTTTCGGGGTGATATATTTCCCGATAGACGCAGGATCGATCAGAAAAGTGTCAGGATCCACATCCATGATCACAGGGGTAAGACCCAGCAAAGCCACCGTTTCCACGGTCGCGATAAACGTGAAATCAGGGACCAGCACTTCATCGCCCGGGAGCAAATGCAAGGATGCCAGTGCCGCCTGCAGGGCGTCGGTTCCATTGCCGCAAGGAATAACGTACTCTGCCCCCGTATATTCGGACAGGTGACCGGCAAAGGTCCTGACCGCCGGACCGTTAATGAACGCACTCGACGCAATGACTTCCATCATGGCACGGTCTATTTCATCTTTCAGACGGACATATTGCCCGTACAGATCAACCATTTTTAGATCTTTCATTTATACATGCTCTTTCCGGCAAAAGTTATCAACAGGTGCTGAAATATCTTTGCCTGATTTTAAGGGGTTAAATTTATCAAATTTTTCCGGAGTGGGCGTCGTGAAAAAAAAGTTGATAAAATCCTCCCGGATGAGAATTTCGTTTTCCGGTTTTTTTCATTAATTTTGTTCAAAATAGTGATAATGGAACTGGATATTTTTATCAAAGATCTCTTATTTCTGCATGATTGTGTGATCGTCCCTGATTTTGGCGGTTTTGTGGCCAATTACAGGCCGGCATACATCAATTACGATCTTAATACATTTTCGCCTCCCGGAAAAGATATTTCTTTTAACCGGAGCCTGACCAATAACGACGGTTTGCTGATCGGACATATTTCCGAAAAGACGGAGATGTCTTATGTGGATGCCCGTAACTGGGTAAGCACCCGGGTCAAAGAGTGGAAGAGAAAACTGGAAAAAGGCAAAAAGATCGAGGTAAAAGACATCGGCGTTTTTCAGCTTGGGAAAGACAAGAATCTTCTTTTTGAACCGATGAACACCGTTAATTTTCTGGCAGACTCTTACGGTCTTCCTGATTTTCAGATGGCTCCGCTGGAAGAGCTTCGAAAAGCAAAAGCCGGCACAGGCAAGCTTACCATAAAAAAACCGGAAGCTATACGCAACCGGAAAACATTACGCCGCGTGCTGATCGCAGTCCCTCTTGCTGCAGCCCTGGTGCTGATCCCGTTAACCACCAATCTTGTTCCGGTAGATTTTTCCTCCCTGAATCCTTTCGGATACAAAACGGCAAAACAGGCAGTCGTTCATCAGACCAAACCAGTGGTGGAAAAGTCCGCTACCCTCCAGCCTGCTGCTGAGAATACGGCAACGACTGCTCCCGCCACAGCAAAAGAGACGCCTGAAACAACATCAAAACCGTCTGAAAAGCAGACAGAAAAGAAAAACATAACCTCTGCTACCCCCGATGAGAAAACGACCGGGGAAAACAATCCTGCAGCATCGGTAGCCGAAACTGCTGCCGTCGCTGATAAAGCCACCACAGAACCGGCCAAAAAACCGGCTGTCATGGATCGTACTGTGGACAAAAGTTCAATGTATTATATCGTAGCCGGGAGTTTTAGAAAAAGAGCCAATGCCAATGTCTTGAAAAAACAACTTGAAGGAGAAGATTACAGAGTAACGATTCTGAACGGGCCCAAGGGATTTTATCGTGTAGCCATCGGAGGTTTTACAGATAAATCAACGGCGGTGGGTATTCTGAAGGAACAAAAAAGAAAGCCTGACGGCCATAGCTACTGGCTACTCAGAAAATAATAAAAAACCCCGGAATCCGGGGTTTTTTATTTTACCTGATTTCCGATCCGTTGTCGGCTTTTTCTTCCGGGATGATAAAGTGCAGTTTACCGGAAGGATCTTCTGCCATCAGGATCATCCCCTGCGATGTTATGCCTTTGATCTTGCGGGGTTCCAGATTGATCAGCACCGCGATTTGTTTGCCAACAATCTCTTCCGGAGTAAAAAACTCCGCAATCCCCGAGACTACGGTCCTGCGGTCCAGACCGGTATCGAGGGTGAGTTTCAGCAGCTTTTTGGTTTTGGGTACTTTTTCGGCAGCCACAATGGTCGCCAGCCGCATATCCAGTTTGGAAAAATCGTCATAGCCGATCTGCTTTTTCCGGGGACCCAGGTTTTTGTCTTCCTTTTTTTCGTTTTCCGTTTTGGTGGATTTCAGCTTGTTAATTTGCTTTTCTATTTCATCATCCGTTATCTTTTCAAACAGGTGGGTCGGTTTATCGATTTTGTGCCCGGCAGGCAGCAGGTCCGGGGTGCCGATAAGGTTCCAGTCGGCTTTCTCAAAACGAATAAACTTCCTCAGTTTTTCCATGGAAAAAGGTAGAAAAGGCTCCATCAGCAGGCTTAAGTTAGCAGTAATCTGAAGGCAGATATTGAGAATACTTCCGACCTTTTCCTTGTCGGTACGGATAAGGTTCCACGGTTCGGTGTCGGCCAGATACTTGTTTCCGATGCGAGCCAGCGTCATTGCTTCCTTCAGGGCTTCGCGAAACCGGAAATGATCCAGACTGTGTTCGGTTCTTTTCCGGATGACCGGCATCTGCTCCAATACCTGCCTGTCTTCCTCCGACAGATCCCCCAGCGGAGGCACAGCGCCCTCAAAATATTTATTCGTCAGGACCACGGTTCTGTTCACGAAGTTTCCGAGAATGGCCACCAGCTCATTGTTATTACGGGCCTGGAAATCTTTCCAGGTAAAGTCATTGTCTTTGGTCTCCGGCATATTGGCCGTCAACACATAGCGAAGCACATCTTCCTTGCCCGGGAAATCTTCCAGATACTCATGCAGCCATACGGCCCAGTTGCGAGAGGTGGAGATCTTGTCACCTTCCAGGTTCAGAAACTCGTTGGCCGGCACATTATCCGGCAGGATATAGGATCCTTCTGTTTTCAGCATGGTGGGAAAGATTATGCAATGAAAGACGATATTGTCTTTTCCGATAAAATGGATCAGGCGGGTGTCCGGGTCTTTCCAGTATTTTTCCCAGTCGTCAGTCAGTTCACGGGTGGCAGAGATGTATCCGATAGGCGCATCGAACCATACGTACAACACCTTCCCTGCTGCTCCTTCCACCGGTACCGGCACCCCCCAGTCGAGATCGCGGCTGACAGCCCGGGGCTGCAATCCCTGGTCGAGCCAGGACTTACACTGACCATATACATTGGTTTTCCATTCCTTATGATCTTCCAGTATCCACTTCCGCAGAAAAGGTTCATAACGGTCCAGCGGCAGGTACCAGTGTTTTGTCTTGCGCAAAACAGGCTGGCTCCCGGAAATGGTAGAACGCGGATTGATGAGTTCGGTAGGACTCAACGATGTACCGCAGCGCTCACACTGGTCGCCATAAGCTTTTTCGTATCCGCAATGGGGGCATGTGCCGGTGATATACCGGTCGGCCAGAAATTGCCCGGCCTCTTCATCATAAAATTGTTCACTGGTTTTTTCAATAAAAACCCCTTTGTCATACAAGGTTTTAAAAAATCCCGATGCGGTGTCATAATGTACTTTGGAGGTCGTCCTGGAGTATATATCAAAGGCGATGCCGAACCTTTCAAAAGAGGTTTTGTTTAATTCATGGTACCGGTCTACGATGACCTGGGGGGAGACCCCTTCCTGCCTGGCCTTCAAGGTGATAGGAACGCCGTGTTCATCAGACCCGCAAATAGAGATCACATCTTCCCCTTTCAGACGCAGATACCGGGTATAGATATCGGACGGGATATAAACGCCGGCCAGGTGCCCGATGTGAATGGGACCGTTGGCATAAGGCAGTGCCGAGGTGATCAGGTGTCTCTTAAATTTCTTCATGAGATAATATCTTCTTTAATTTGATAAACGAACGTTTCTTTACAACCGGGTTTCCTGAAATTAGTCCCTGCAAAGATAAGATAAGAAGTCGAATGTGTAAAATCCGGCGAAATTATGTAAGTTTGAATCCGGAATACAAACCCGGTAAAATCACAGCAAGAGTATGGCAGAGAAAACCCACAATGCCGAACTGGGCGACCTCGGAGAAAATATAGCCGTAGGGTATCTTCTTGGCAAAGGGTATAAAATCCTGGAAAGAAACTGGCGCTTCGGGCATAAGGAGATTGACATAATTGCCAGGGATACGGGAAAAAACGAACTGGTGATTATAGAGGTTAAAACACGAAAAGGGAAAGGCATGCTGCTGCCCGGGGATCTTATCCCCATGTCCAAACAGCGTTTTCTGATCCATGCTGCCGATGCGTATATCCGGTGGCATGCGGTCCGGACGGATACCCGCTTTGATGTGATCCTGATCTATGTTCAGAACAACGGTGAACATACCCTGCAGCATATCCCCGAAGCGTTTTACCCCACCTTGTAAAGGAAAGAGTAAAGGAAGGGAGGGGTGAAAGATGAGTTATCAGTAGATGAAAGGGTTAAAAATATACAATATATAAAGGTATGAACATCGAAGAATTGCGTGAATATTGTATCAGCAAAAAAGGGGTGAGCGAAGCGTTGCCTTTTGATGAAGACACCCTGGTGTTCAAAGTGATGGGAAAAATGTTCCTGCTGACCAATATAGAAAAAGCCGACTCTATCAATATCAAATGTGATCCATTGAAAGCCGTTGACATAAGGGAGCATTATCCTGCGGTTGTCCCCGGGTGGCACATGAACAAACGCCACTGGAATACAATCCTTCTGGACGGTTCGTTGCCGGACGATCTTATCTACACGTGGATTGACGAATCGTACGATCTGGTAGTGGCCGGTCTTCCAGCCAGATTACGGGAAAAACTAAAACAGGAAGAACAGGAAGACTAAATTTTATCTAATTTTGGACACCAAACATAAAACCCAACAAGCATGAAAAAGAACAGATCTGTTTTCGCACCAAGAGGTTTATTTGCCATCATTCTGTTGTATGCCTTTGTTTTTACCGGCAATGCCCAGTTTGAGAACCATCCCTATCATTTTCAGGATATACGAAAGATAAGGACTACACCTGTCAAGAACCAGCAACGAACCGGTACATGCTGGTGTTTTGCCACCACTTCTTTTGTAGAAACGGAAATTCTCCGGCAGGGAGGCCCCGTTTTGAATTTGTCGGAAATGTTTACGGTACGCCATGCCTATGAACAAAAAGGGGAGTTGTATGTGCGTTTCCACGGGTTGGCCAATTTCGGTCCGGGAGGACAAGCCCATGATGTAATCAATATGATCCGGAAGTATGGTTTCGTTCCTGAGGAAATTTATCCCGGCAAAAATTACGGGGATACCATCCATAGTCACAGCGAGCTGAACAAAGTACTCAATGCTTACCTTGATGCTGTGGTAAAGAGCCGGAAACTCACCACAGCCTGGTCAAGGGGATATGCGTCGGTGCTGGATGCTTATCTGGGAAAAAAGCCGGAAACTTTTACCTGGGAAGGAAAAGAATATACGCCGGAATCTTTCCGGGATCATTTTCACTTTAATCCGGACGATTATGTGGAACTGACTTCTTACACACATCATCCTTTCTATACGCGCTTCGGCCTGGAAGTACCGGATAACTGGACGCATGACCTTTATTATAACCTGCCCTTGAATGAGCTTATGGACGTGATCAACTATGCCCTGGATCACGGGTTCTCGGTAGCCTGGGACGGCGACGTAAGCGAAAAGGGATTTTCGCATAAAAACGGGGTAGCTATTCTTCCGGAAAAACCCTGGATGTCCATGTCAGGGGCCGAGGTGGATTCGGCTTTCAAACATCCGGTGAAAGAATTGCAGGTCACACAGGCAATGCGTCAGCAGACCTTTGATGATTATCAAACAACCGACGATCATCTGATGCATCTTGTCGGAACGGGGAAGGATGAAAACGGCACCCTGTATTATCTGACCAAAAATTCCTGGGGCACCAGTAGCAATAAATATGGCGGTTATTTATTTATGTCAGAACCTTTCGTCAAACTGAAAACCCTGGCAATCATGGTGCATAAGAATGCCCTGCCGAAAGACATCCGGAAGAAACTGGGTATAAAGTAAATGGAACATTGAAAGACAGGGCCGGGTAAAAAGGACGGGCGGATTCCTCCGGTTATATCTCCTGTACCATCAGATTACATCCGCGGATATCACTGTGATCGTAGCGGCCTTCGACGGAAAAGCTGCCGTCGGGATGCAGACGGCCCAGGTCCTGTGTTTCAATGAAAGCACAGGAATACAGGTTGGCCAGGTCGATTACATTGATGCCGCCGGTATGGCCGGGAGGAGGATACGCAAACGGATCATAGCTGTCCCGCACCAGGATGCGCATCCAGGGGGGAGAACGAAAAATCCCGTTACCGGCAGAGTAGGCCTGAGACATGAGCTCGGTCATGCCATATTCGGAATGGACGGATGAGACATGAAACCGCTCCTTTAAAAAATCATGCAGTTCTTTGCGCACCATCTCTTTCCTCCGCCCTTTCATGCCACCGGTTTCCATTACAATAAGATCCATCCCCTCAGGCAGTTCATATTTCCGGGCAAAATCGAGCAGGGCAAAGGAAACCCCGAAAAGCAGAACTTTTTTGTTGCGTATACCCGGGGCAAGCAGGGTTCCATACAGGTTGTCATGGTCATACAGATAAAAACCGCTTTCCTTACATTTTGTTTTTTTTATCATCGTATCTAGCATGTATACCAGTGACGATCCGCTGCGTTCAAGATAAGAAGGCAACAATGCCAGGATACAATAGGTTGTGATATCCCCGTAAAAGTGTTGAAAGGCACGGTTAAAACTCTCCTCATAAATTGAAAGGTCCGGAACAAGATGTCTGGAAGGGCTGCTGCCGGAGGTGCCGCTGCTGGTAAAAACGGATTCAAAAGGTCCGTTTGTAACGCTGATCCTATGATCTTTAAAAAATGCTGCCGGCAAAAAAGGAATTTCTTTTATATGCTTTACCGAGGAAGGATTGATCCCCAGCAAATGAATGTATTTCCGGTAAGCAGGATTGTACCTTGCCTGAAACCGGAAAATTTCCAGGGTCACCTCCCTGAAAGAATGTTCATCCGTGATTTGAAAAATGCTTTTCCGGATATGATGGACCTGATCCTGCAAGACGTGTATTGTTTTCCGGGGGTTGTACTATTTGGGGAAGACCTTTGTGCCGTCGGGTTGGTAAACATACCGGAAGGTCGTTTCGGCGTAAGCTTCTCCGTCCCTGATCTCGGCCACTACGTTAAGGATAAGCAGTTTTGCATATTTTTGCTCCCGGGTGCGGAACGTCCAGACCTGATACGGTTTGATATTTTTAGCAATGCCCGTGTACCCGATAGTATCCGGGACGGTCAGATACTTGTTGAAAAAATCTTCCGCTGTCGCGCTATTATCAAAAGAAGCATTCAGGGAAAAAGAGTTCTGAAAGTTATCCGTACTCAGATACACCCATTCGATGGAAGTGTTGTCGGGGCTGGTCTGTGCCGATATCGTAATGTCAGGTTCAGGATTTGAACCCGACTGTACCAGTGCTCCTTTCGTAAAAGAATACCCGATAATATAGTAAGGGCCTGTACCATAAAGTTTTGAATTGATGGTCACTTCCCCGGAGATTTTAGGCCCTGTCGTTTTCTTACATCCGGGGGCTGTCAGGACCAGCATCAGCAGAAATGGGAAAAAATACTTCATGGTTCGGTCATTCTTGATTCCATCATGTAAAGGTAGCAAAAATCGCACCAACCGGTCGCCTACGTAGGCGCCTACGTAGGAAAAGCCCCGCTGCCTGCGGGGCTTTTAACTTTACAGAATATAACGTTTATGCTTCACGGATGGCCTTGATCCCGGGCAATTCTTTCCCTTCCATATATTCCATCATAGCGCCTCCGCCGGTAGAGACGTAACCCATCTTATCTTTCAGGTTATATTTATTCACGGCGGCTACGGAATCTCCGCCACCCACGAGGCTGAATGCACCGGCGGCGGTAGCGTCGGCGATGGCCAGGGCCACCTGTTTGGTTCCTTCGGCAAATTTTTCCATCTCAAAGACTCCCATCGGACCGTTCCACAGGATCGTTTTAGAGTTCATAATCACTTCCCTGACCGTTTTGATGGTTTCGGGGCCGGCATCAAGGCCCATCCAACCGTCAGGGATCTTATCCACCGGAGTAACTTTTGTATTGGCATCGTTGCTGAAAGCATCTGCAATCACATTATCCACCGGCAGATATACCCTGACATTCTTCTCCCTGGCGACATTCAGCAGTCTGAGCGCCAGGTCCAGTTTGTCCTCCTCCACCAGCGAGTTCCCGATCTTTCCTCCCTGGGCTTTAACGAAGGTATAAACCATTCCGCCGCCGATAACCAGGTTGTCCACCCTCTCCAGCAGGTTTTCGATGATAAGGATCTTATCGGATACTTTGGCTCCACCCATGATGGCGGTAAAGGGATGTTCGGGATTATGCAGCACTTTATCCATGTTTTTCAGCTCGTTTTCGATCAGGTATCCGAACATTTTGTCTTCCGGGAAAAACTTAGCCACAATGGTGGTAGAGGCATGTGCCCGATGCGCTGTTCCGAAAGCATCATTGACATAGACATCGGCCAGTTTCGCCAGTTGAGCGGCAAAACCTTCGTCTCCTTTTTTCTCTTCGGCATGAAAACGCAGGTTTTCCAGTAGCATGGCCTCGCCGGGTTTCAGTTCACGAGCCATTTTTTCGGTTTCGGGGCCGATGCAGTCGGCTGCAAATTTCACTTCCCGTCCCAGCAAACCGGACAGATGAGGAACAATATGTTTCAGGGAAAATTTTTCCTCGTAGGCATCTTTGGGCCTGCCCAGGTGGGACATCAGGATGGGACTGCCCCCGCCTTCCAGTATCCTTTTGATAGTAGGCAAGGCTGCCCGGATACGGGTATCGTCGGTAATATGGTGGTTCTCATCCAGTGGAACGTTAAAGTCCACACGAACCAGGATTTTTTTTCCGGAGAAATCGTAATTATCGATATTTTTCATTTTTATAAAGTTTTAATGATGATCGGATAAAACAGGATTACAAAAATAATAACTTACCGTTCCCTGAAAAATGATTTTTGCGGTGTGGCGGAAATTTTGCCTATTTTTGTTTTTTCAGAAACGTGATTATGCAGTTTAAGGATATACCCGGTCTGGAAGAGATAAAACACCGTTTGCGCCAGACGGTTCTGGAGAACAGAATCAGTCATGCACAATTGTTTTACGGAGAAGAAGGGTCGGCAGCGCTGGCACTGGCCAGGGCTTATGCGCAGTATATCACCTGTCTGGACCGGCAAGAGGGAGATTCATGCGGTGTTTGTTCTTCCTGTATCAAGTCGCAGGAGCTGATCCACCCGGATATTATTTTTTCTTATCCGGTGGTAAAATCCGGGGCCATGGCCCGCGACTCACGCAGTAACCTGCAGATTGAAAAATGGCGTGAAATCATCCAGGAGAACCCGTATATCGGACCGGCCCAATGGTATGAACACCTGGGGGTGGAAAACAAGCAGGGAATGATCTACACCGAAGAGAGTGACGAGATCATCCGCAAGATCAGCCTGAAATCCTTTGAATCGGAATATAAAGTGCTTATTCTGTGGCTCCCTGAAAAAATGAATGCCAATGCGGCCAATAAGTTGCTGAAATCCATAGAAGAGCCTCCCGACAAAACCGTTTTTTTATTGGTATCTATCGAGCCGGAAAAGATCCTTCCCACCATTATGTCGCGGTGTCAGGCCCTGAAAATCCCTAAAATCGACCATGACAGTTTGCGACGGTTTCTGCAGGAGCGATACCGTTTAACGGAGGATGAGCTGGAACGGGCAGTCAGTTGGGCCGGAGGAAATGTACGGGATGCCTTGCAACTGGCAGAGGGGAAAAAAGAGGAGAATGAATTCATGGAGTTGTTCATCCGGTGGATGCGTCTGGCCTGGGTCCCTGACGTGCCGGGCCTGACAACCTGGACCGACGAAATGGCATCGTTGGGCAGGGAGAAACAAAAGGCTTTTCTGAAATATACCCTGCACATCCTCCGGGAAAATCTGTTGCTGAACATTCTTCCTTCCAATAAGAAAATCAACCGGATGACAAAACAGGAACATGAGTTCTCCAAAAAATTTTCCGCTTTTATTTCCGCGGAAAATATGGAAAAACTGCATGATCTTCTCAATAAGGCCTTTGATCATATTTCGGGAAATGTGTACGGAAAGCTTGTCTTCATGGATGTATCCCTGAAGATACACAAACTGTTAAAAAAATAGTTAAATTTGCTTCCTTTGGCAAATGACAATATATCTCACCTGCAATGTAAACGTCGCAATGCAGGTTAATTTTTGAAACTATGGAAAAAAAAGGTTTGGAAGGACGGGGGTGCTTGCTGGACGCACAGGACAGATATGCTTATCATTCCGATATTTGTTGCAAACTGACATCATATAACTGGCTGGAGGATATTCCGGCAGATTCTTTGGAGCGTGATCTGGTAGAGGTTCATTTCAAGAATACCAGAAAAGGGATTTACAAAAATGTGAATCATTTGAGGCTGGTAAAAGGGGATATTGTGGCGGTGGAAGCTTCGCCGGGTCATGATATCGGGATTGTCACCCTTACCGGCGAGCTGGTAACCAGGCGGTTGCGCAGCAACCAGGTAGATCCCGATAAAACCGAGTTCAGAAAAGTTTATCGCAAGGCCAAGCCTGCAGACATTGAAAAATGGAAAGAAGCCATCAGTCTTGAGCATGAGACCATGATCAAAGCCCGTAAGATTGCAGGGGATCTCAGGCTGAACATGAAAATCGGGGATGTGGAATATCAGGGAGATAAGACCAAGGCTATTTTTTACTACATTGCAGATGAACGGGTAGATTTCAGAGAGTTGATCAAAGTGTTGGC
>JANTHB010000001.1 GCA_024762655.1 Bacteroidales bacterium | reverse complement strand
GACCTCTCCTGAAGGGAGAGGTATAGGTGGAGCCCCAGGGAATTCTTTAGATTAACCTTATTTTTTCAAAAAGAATTCTACTTCTTTGTTTCCCAGCAACACCCTCATCTTTCCCGCCTCGATGCGGGGTTTCAGAGAGGGATCGATAAACGTCCAGTCCTCGTCGGTCAGGGCAAAGGTCACCTTTTTCGTTTCGCCGGATTTTAGTGCAAGCCGGGTGAACTTTCTGAGTTTTCGCATCGGAGGGGCCACGGTCGCTGTCATATCTCTGACAAACAAGTCCAGTGCCACTGCTCCGTCACGAGGTCCGGAATTCTTAACCACAGCCGTAACCAGAAGGGTATCCCCGGACTGCAGGGTGTCCTTATCCGCTTTCAGCGAGGTTACCCTGAAGGTGGTATAACTCAATCCGAAGCCGAAAGGCCATTGCGGACGGTAATACTGGGCAGCTCTGACAGGCATGTCATAGGTCATGAGGTTACCGGTATAGCGCGGATAGGTGTATGGCAATCTCCCTGAAGGGTTTACTTCTCCCTCGAGGACTTCAGCGAGGGCCGGCGCGCCCATATTTCCGGGACGATAAGCCAGCAGGATCCCGTTCATGGAGGGTACGATACGGTTGATGATACGGGGTCTTCCTTCAGTGAGGATCAGGATAACCGGCTTACCTGTTTTGGCAGCAGCTTCGGCCAGTAGCAGCTGATCCTCCGGCAGGGTAAGGTCATCGATACTTCCCGGACTCTCGGCATAACTATTTTCGCCCAGACAGAGGATAATGGCATCGGCCTGAGGGGCATATTTCCGGAGCATGCTGACCTGTTGCGGGGAAACATTCTGAAAACCATCGGGAGCGATGTTGATCACCTTGTTTTTTCCGAATTTCTCTTCCAGCGCCTGTCGGATGGTAGGTACCTCTGCCGGATACAGGGATTCATCTTTCCCCTGCCAGGAATACGACCAGCTGCCGTTCAGCATTGCCCGGGAATTTGCTCCGGGGCCGGCCACCAGCAAGCGCATCTTATTTGACAATGGCAATACGGGGTTTCCCTGCAGGGTGTCGTTCTTCAACAGAGTAACCGCTTCGCGGGCGGCTTGCAGGGCCACCTCTTTGTATCCGGGTTTTTCATAATAATCCTCCGTTCCTTTTTCGGGAAAAGGATTGTCGAACAGACCCAGACGGTATTTTACGCGCAATATTCTGGTCACGGCATCGTCAATCCTGGACATGGGCACTTTCCCCTCCCGCACAAGAGCAATCAGATCATGATAAAAAGAAAGGTCATACGGCACCATACTCATATCAATCCCGGCATTCACGGCCATCATCACGGCTTCCTTGTTGTCTTTGGCCACATGATGCTGGTCCCGGAGATAGATAATATCCTGCCAATCGGTCACCACCAGCCCCGTAAAACCCAGTTCTTCCTTCAGCACATCCGTAATCAGATACCTGCTGGCATGCACCGGGATGCCGTTGATGGAGCCCGAGTTGATCATCACGGTAGAAGCGCCTGCCTCTACAGCTTTCTTATAAGGAGGCAGGAAAATCTGCCGCAGGACAATTTCCGGTATATACGCGGGGGTACGGTCCTTTCCCGTCAGCGGCACCGGATAACCCAGATAATGCTTCATACAGGAAGCCACGGCGGTAGGTTTATCCAGACCGTCTTCCTCATAACCTCGGATAACGGCTTCGCCCAATTCTCCTACCAGATAAGGATCTTCGCCAAAGGTTTCTTCAAAACGGGACCACAGAGGCTGACGCCCCACCCCCACCACCGGATCGAAGTTCCAGCGTATGCCGCAGGCACGCACCTCTTTGGCGGTGATCTTTGCCGCTGCATGCACCACCGACGGATCGCGTGCAGCCGCCAGGGCAATATTCTGAGGAAACAGGGTGGCCCCTTTCAGATACGTCACTCCATGGATGGCATCTATGCCATACAGTACCGGTATTTTCAGGCGGGTCTCTCTTGCATACTTTTGTATCCTGGTCTGCAAAGCCCGCCATTCCTGCATTGACAACGCCACCGTCATGCCGCTTTTGTCATGGTGAGAATTCAGTACGGACCCTAACCCGTATTTCACAATGTACTCATGCAGCAGCGCGGTATCCAGGGTCTCTTTGTAAAACTTGTCCAGCGTGATCTGAGTCATTTGTCCCACTTTTTCCTCCAGAGTCATCCGGGACACCAGGGCGGAAACCTTCTTCTCTAATGCCGGATCGGTTCCTTGTGTTTTTTTCCTATGTGACGAAATATCCTGACACGAAAAAGCAAACACCAGCACCAGGCCGGCCAGGGTAGTGACTAAAATGTGTTTTTTCATCTATTTAAAAATTTTTATCATTTTAATACTTACTTTTTATTTTTCTCCGGAAGATATTGATCCGGGATTCTGTAGAGCTCGAGATTGTTTATCACGGGGCAGGCTCTGGCATCAACGATGGACAGGCGGATCTTGTCCGTTTTTACGGTGGGGAAACGAACCATCCTCTTGTAGCCTATAGTGGTTCCGCGGGCCAGTTCTTTCCACGTACCCCCTTGCAGGGCTTCCGCCTTCCATGCTTTCACCCGTTGACCGAGCGGAATATATTCCTGCACCAGCAGCAGATTTACTTCCTGCCGTTTATCCATGTCAATGGTCAACGCCCCTGTTTTCACCGAATCCTCCGGGCACCAGTAGGTATCATATACGGCATCGGTAATCTGGTCCGGTGCAAACCGGGGGTTTCTGCCTCTCCAGCGGTCTGCATGCACTTTCTTTCCGGCCGCCAGATTGACGGCAAAGATGGCATTCAGTGCGTTGCGGAACTCTTTCAGACGCTGGACGTCATGTTCGTTGATTCTGCCTGTTTCATCGGGGGGCACGTTCAGGTTCAAAGTTGCATTGCGTCCTACCGATTTGAAATAGATATCCAGCAGCTGGTCCACGGTTTTTACCCGGTCATCTTCTTTCCCGTGATAAAACCATCCCGGTCGTATGGATACGTCGCATTCGGCAGGGACCCAGTCTTTGCCGTTCTCCAGCCCGTGATTCAGCACATCCTGTTTGGCCACGCCCGGCGCGAACTCATCCTTATTGATCATAGACCAATTGGTTTCTCCGGCAATCCCTTTTTCGTTACCCACCCAACGCACATCCGGGCCGGCATCGCTGAACATCACGGCATCAGGCTGCAACTCCCTGACAATCTTTCGGGTGTTTGGCCAGTCATAATAGGTCTTGCGGTCTATTTTCCTGTTTTCACGAGCACCCCCGTAATATCCGGTACCGCCGTTGGCGCCGTCGAACCACACCTCATATACGGGTCCGTAATTCGTTAATAATTCCCGGAGCTGGTTGCGGTAATAGGTTATGTATGCGGGTGTACCATAGAGTTTGCTGTTGCGGTCCCATGGCGAGAGATACAGCCCCATCTTCAGCCCGTATGCCTTACAGGCTTCCGCCAACTCTTTTACGACATCCCCCTTGCCGTTTTTCCAGGGGGAATTTTTCACGGAATGTTCGGTGTATTTTGAAGGCCACAGACAAAAGCCATCATGGTGCTTGGCCGTCAGGATGACCTGCTTCATACCGGCTTCCTTAAACACCTGTACCCACTGCCGGCAGTCCAGGGCTGCCGGATTAAAGCGGCCGGGGGATTCATCTCCGTACCCCCATTCCTTGTCAGTAAAAGTATTCATGTTAAAATGGACAAAAGCATAAAACTCCATCTGCTGCCAGGCCAGTTGCCGGGGCGAGGGCACAGGACCCACAGGCGCCGGAGATTCTGTTTTCTGAGAACAGGAAACACCCCCTATGAAGATCATTGTAAACAAAAAAAACAAGCCTTTTATCCGTGTCATGATAAAAATATTTTCCGGTAATTTATGAGGACGGAAAGATAAGAAAATTCCCTTTAAAATTTTACCCGGCTCTCTGAAACCAGGCTCAGGTGATATCGAATGCCGAGACATATACCGGCTTTCTATAATACGTTTTTACACGCCCGGGAGCCATATTCAGGAAACGCATACGTACCTCAGCTGGAACAGGATGCACCATTTTTCCAAAAAGTCCTCTATGAGGCATGGCATGCATCACTTCTGCCAAGGGGCACCGGGTATCATACCAGATTATTCCCAGTGACATCCCGTATCTGTGCAGGGCTGTCTCAAATAAAAATGGCAACACCGATTCGTATCCTTCTTTAAAAAACAGGCCTTCAAAAGCCACAAACCGGAACCTGTGACCTTCATAAAACTTTCTCAACAACGGAATATAAGGCACCGCTTTAAGAAAAAACCAACCCGTAATCCCGGGCATCTCCACAATCTCCCAGTGGACCGGAAGCGTCTGTACCCCGGCCACAATCTCTCCCTGCGCATTGCGGTACCCCAGGTACCCGTTCCGGTAAAACAACGGCTCTTCCTGAAACAAGGTATAATCCCGGTAGAAATCCCTGATTTTTTCAAGGACCTCCTTTTTTTCTTCTTCTTCCCATATCACAGAAACCCCCGGGTGTTGTTCTGGAAAAAAACGGCTGAAATAGGTATGACTCATCCAGCGGACCGTGTCATATCCCATTCTTTCGCTCATCTGCAAGGAAGGAGTGTTTTCCTTTTCAATATAGGCATACAGGACGGATGCTTCCTGATCCGCTCCTTTCAGATACCGCTCTATGTGCCCCATGAAACCGGCCACCCGGTCCTTGAGAACATTGCCCCGTGTATTCTTTTTTTTCAACGATTTTTTCGCAGATCCTGCCTGTCTGCTTTTCCTTGCCCATGACAATCTGATGGAAAAATATCGAATATAATAGGAGTTGACCGGCTGGTTCCCGTTACAGGCTTTTCTTCTGACAAAGCCGACGGTTCCCAGCACCCGGCCGGATTTTCGCAGTGTCATAAACCATATCTCCCGGATCGCCGCGAGCCGCTCCCGGATATCCATCTGCCGGTATCGCAACGCCCCCTCGGTCCCAAGCACATAGTTTTCCAGAAATCCCAGGATATCATCCGCCGGACGATTGCTTAAACCTACCTCCAGTCCGAAATAGCGCAGAAATTTCTTTTCACCTTCTTTCATAATTACCACCTCCCGGCCCGGGAAAATGACAGGGCCGTTTTACAGTACCGTATAAGTCAGGTTCCCCACAAAGATGCATACTTTTATCTAAAAATTGGCATGCATTTTGTTTATGAACATATGTTCATTATATTTGCCAAAGAAAGATTAATTTTAATCATTTAAAAATTAGGAGGAAAGAATTATGACACACGGAGAAGGGTTATTCGGACATGGAAAAGGATTGGGACGCGGGGGTGGCCGCGGTCGCAATAACGGAGGAGGGTACGGTACCGGAGGATATTGTATCTGCGCCAAATGCGGAACCCGTGTCCCGCATCAGCAGGGAACGCCCTGTACAGAAATGAAATGTCCCAAGTGCGGGCATGTAATGGTTAGGGAGGAATTGCTGGAAGACCGCAGGAAGAAATGAAAACCTACCTGGACTGCATTCCCTGTTTCATGACACAGGCACTGCGGGCGGGACGCTCGGCAGGGTTGGAAGATAAACAGATCAAGACATTGCTGGATGAAGTCGGTGCCATGATCCGTGATCTTCCGATGGAAAACACCCCGCCCGAAACCGGTGCCGTTATTTATCAAAAAATCAGAGAGATTACGGGCATTGATGATCCATTTAAAAAGATTAAAGAAAAAAACACCCGTGAAGCACTTGATTTATATCCTTATCTGAAAGAAGAGGTAAGAAATGCCAAAGATCCTTTGCTTACAGCCATAAGATTGGCTATTGCAGGCAATGTGATAGATTTTGGAGTAAACAGGACATTCGATCTGAAGAAAGACATTAAACAGATCTTAAAACAGGATTTTTCCATTTTTGACTATGCTGCTTTCCGCAGCCGGTTGGAAACGGCAAAAAACATTTACTTTCTGGGAGACAATGCGGGGGAAGCTGTTTTTGACCGTATTCTTATCGAAGAGATCCGTAAACCCGTTATTTTTGTTGTGCGGGGCATCCCGTTAATCAATGATGTTACCTACAAAGATGCCATCATGGCAGGACTGGACAAAGTTGCAGAAATTGTCTCATCAGGGTCCACAGCCCCGGGGAATGTGCCGGCTTTATGTGATCCCGGATTTATGAAGAGGTTACGACGGGCAGATATGATCATCAGCAAAGGACAAGGAAATTATGAAGGTCTCTCAGAGGAGCCTCTCCCGGTTTTTTTCCTTCTAAAGGTAAAATGCCAGGTTATCGCAAGAGACCTGGGTGTAACAGAAGACAGCATCATTCTGAAACAACAAAAGAACCATTAACAAACCAAATCCCAGCATTATCATGAAAACAACAAAAATCGGTATTATCATTTGCGACCGTTACAGGAATTGCGCCGGAGGAAAATGTTTCAGGGCGCTTAAAAACCGTGAAGGGGCTTTTGACATTTATCCCGAAGATGAGCCTGTCGAGATCGTGGGCTATACCTCTTGCGGAGGATGTCCCGGCGGAAATATTGAATACGCCCCGGAAGAAATGAAAAACAACGGGGCCGAAGTGATCCATTTTGCCACAGGTTTTGTGGTAGGGTATCCACCTTGTCCTTACATAAAATATTTTAAGGACTTTATTGAAGATAAGTACGGTTTGAAAGTGGTTATCGGTACACATCCCATCCCTCAGAAATATTATCTTACACATAAAAATCTTGATACATGGAATACGAAGGAATGGGAAGAATTTATCCGCCCCACCTTATCCGACGAAAAAACCAGATTAGCTTATGACTAAGCACAAAGCTTTCTGGCTTACTCCTTTTCCAAGCCAACATTTTCACGAAGCATCTGAAGAAATGCATGAATGCCAGCGTTGTCACGATTTTTAATCAGTTCCATCAGGTCGGCAAGGCTCTCATGAATTCTTTCCAACTGCGGCAGGGTAAACGGATTCAGTAAAATTTCAGACAACAGGTATTTATCTTCCGACAGCAGGCCTGTTGCAATATTCAGATGTTTTTTAAAGGTTGTCCCCGGCACTTCCATCTTCACCATACAGGCAGCAAAAACCATGGTAGAGGCAAAAGGTACCGACAAGGAATAGGCAATGGTCTGGTCGTGCTGATCAAAAGAATACTCAAAGATATGCAGATGCAGGTTTTCATAAAAAGACCGGAAAAAAGCCTTTCCTTCTTCGCAAGACTCCGAAATAATCACCGCATTCTCCCTGCTCAGATCCTTGATATTCCCGAAGGTAGGTCCAAACATAGGGTGGGTTGAAACAAAACGGCGGGCACATCCGGCATAATATTTTTTCAGTCCGTTTTTCACCGAGGCAATATCAGACAGGATGGTCTTTTCCGGCAGATAAGGAATTACCCAGTCAAAGACAGCTACGGTTTTTTGCAGGTTAACGGCATTGATGAGTAGATCCGGGTCGAACTCCGTGATCTCTTCCGGCCCGTTAATGCGTACGGTACGGAAGACATATTTCATCTTTTCGGGAACCTTGTCATAGATAGCCACCTCATAATCCAGGCACAAAGATTCGGCCAGCCAGAGCCCCATTTTCCCGGCCCCGAGAATCAGGATCTTTTTAATATTATGTTTTTCCGTTTTCTGCTTCTGTGTCTCACTCATGCCCGTTTTTTTTTTTTCAGGTAAGGGTTTATTAACATTTATCTTCCCCCCGTGATCTTAAAGAATTCCAACTAATCTCTGTGGGGCAGCAGCAAAGCCCGGAGGGCAGGCGCTCTGTTCACAAAGTTTCATGCCTGTTATTCATTATATGCTTTATTCACCAGCCACAGGTCGGCCAGGGTGATGGCTGTCACGGCTTCAAGGACGGGAGGCACCCGCAGGGCGATGCAGGCATCATGCCGGCCTTCGATCAGGAGATCTTCCGTTTTCCCTGTTTTCACATTCAGGGTATGTTGTGTCTTCCCGATACTGGAGGTTGGTTTCACGACAATGCGGAACACCAGTTCATTGCCGTTGGTAATGCCTCCGTTGATTCCTCCGGCATGATTGGTTGCCGTTTTTCCGGTCTCATCCACGATCGGGTCATTGTGTTCGCTACCCCTCATTTTTGCCGCAGCAAAGCCCGCTCCGAACTCTATGCCCTTGATGGCCGGGATGGAAAAAACCGCATGGCTGAGTAATGCCTCTGTCGAATCAAAGAAAGGCTCTCCCAGGCCTGCGGGCAATCCCTTCACCCGGCACTCCACGATCCCTCCTATCGAATCCTTTTCCGCCACAGCTTTTTGAACTGCAGTCTCTATGTCTGCGGATCCTCCTGCTTCTGTCAGCGTTGCACTGATCTCCACTCCATTCAATATTTTTTTTGCGATCACACCGGCCGCCACAAGAGAAGCCGTCAACCGTCCGGAAAAATGCCCTCCCCCACGATAGTCACTGAATTCTTTGTATTTTTTCATCGCCACAAAATCGGCATGTCCGGGCCGGGGCATTTCAACCTGTCGGTCATAATCGCCGGAGCGCACATTCGTATTTTTTATCAGGATCGTCAGCGGGGCGCCGGTGGTATTATCCTTAAACACCCCACTGAGTATCTCCGGCACATCCGGTTCGCTGCGTGGGGTAGTTCCTTTAGCACCGCTACGGCGGCGGGCCATGTCCTCCAGGAAATCTTCCGGGACAAGAGAAATTCCCGGTGGGACCCCATCGATCACGATACCGACGCCGGCACCATGCGATTCTCCGAAGATAGTCACTGAAAATAATCTGCCGAATTTATTCATAGAGCTTTCCTCCCAGTTTTTTCAGATCATTAAAGAAGTTCGGATAGGATTTACTCACGCACTCTGTTCCGTGTATCGTCACGGGATTTTCTGCGCGGAGGGCCATGGTGGCGGCAAACATGGCTATGCGATGATCCTGATGAGCATGGCTCCCACCGCCTGCCACGCGGCCTCCATGGATCACCATCGTGTCACCGTCCAAATCGATACGCACGCCCAGATTGCCTGCTTCTTCCCGTAAGGTGAGCGCGCGGTTACTTTCTTTTTCGTACAGGCGGCCGGCACCCCGTATCACGGTCTCCCCCTGCGCATAAGCCGCCAGGCATACCAGCGGTGGAGCAAGGTCGGGACAATGGGTAATATCAAACGAGAAAGGATGTATGTCACTTTTTTTTATGTACACGTATTCCTGTGTCATGCCGGCTTCCACACCTGCTGCGCCCAAGGCTTCCATAATCTTCCGGTCGGCCTGACGGCTTTCGGGATCGAGGCCCGTCACCTTAAGGTCTCCGGCGATGGCTGCCGCTGCCAGCAGGAAAGCAGCCCCGCTCCAGTCGCCTTCAATATCCGTTTCCGCAGCCTGATATTCCTGGTTTGAAGGCACGAAAAAATGTTCATAGCCGGTGTGTTCGCATTTCACACCAAATTGTTCCATCACGCGCAGGGTCAGGTCAATGTAAGGCAAGCTCCTCAGATTATCCACCAGGATTGTTGAATCCTTTTCTGCCAGCGGCAGGCTCATAAGCAGGCCTGTGAGGAACTGTGAACTTTTCGAGCCGTCCACCCGGACCCTCCCTCCCTGCAGAGGCCCATGTACCTTGACAGGCAAATAACCTTTGTTTGTTTCCACCGTCACACCCAACTGTTGCAACGGTTCAGTCATCATGTCCATGGAGCGTTTCATCAGGGATCCCCTGCCCGTTATGGTCATGGGTTGTGATAACACCGCTGCCAACGGGGTAAAAAGACGGGCCGTGAGTCCCGATTCTCCGACATCCAGCACATCTTCCAGCAAAGAGATCCCTCCCTTTATTAACCATTCATCGGTCTCTTCCGACACCTCCGCTCCGAGCGAACGGATCACCTGGCGGGCTGTCAGGGCATCGTCACAGGTGCTGGGATAACGAATCCGCGTCTCTCCCCTGCTCAGTAATCCGGCAGCCAGCACCCGTATCATCACACTCTTGGATGCCGGGGCACGTACCGTGCCTTTCAGAAAAGAAGGTTCTACCGTGATATTCATAGTTTATATTGTAAACAACCTGATATTTTTCAACAGATCCATAATTTCCTCCGGTGACAACGGCCTGATGACGGTCTCTCCGGCATCTTTCAGTAATACAAAAGGAATTTCCTCACCTTTCTTTTTCTTATCATGGCTGATAAGACCCATCACTTTTTCCTGGTCAGGCTTAATATCCGGCAACAAGTCCAGGTTTTTCAGCAAGGCAAAGATACGTTTTCCAAGCATATCCTCTGCCAGTCCCAGTTGTATGGAGATATCCGCTGCCACCACCATGCCATAGGCCACCGCTTTCCCGTGCGGCAGATCATATAACCGTTCAATCCCATGACCGTAGGTATGTCCGAAATTAAGAATGCGGCGCATACCATGATCTTCTTCATCCTGGCTGACCACCGCCACTTTGGCCCGGACACTCCGCTCTATCAGTTCGCCCAGCAGACCCGCATCCCGGGATATCTCGCGGGGCGTTTTCCCTTCTATAAGTGTCAGTATGCCGGGATCACTGATCAACCCGTATTTCACGATCTCTGCCAGGCCTGAAACAAACTCGTCTTCCGGCAAGGTTTTCAGAAAAGCCGGATCAATCAGCACAAAAGAAGGTTGTCTGAAGGTGCCTACCATATTTTTATACTCCCCCAGGTTAATGCCGTTTTTTCCGCCTATGGCAGCATCTACCTGTGCCAGCAGGGTGGTCGGTACAAACGAGAGACCTATACCCCGCTGAAAAGTAGTGGCAACAAAACCTCCCAGGTCACAGATCACTCCTCCGCCGACAGCCACCAACATATCAGAACGATCTACCCCGAGACGAATAAGCTCCTGATAGAGCAAGGTGGCTCTTCCGAGAGATTTTGCCTGTTCTCCCTGAGGAATCCGAACAACGGGAATATCGGGGAAACGTTCCCCGTGGAGGGCGAAGACCTGATCATCGGTAAGGATCACGGTCCTTTTCCCGGCAGTGTACTCCTGCAGATTCTCAAAAGGTTCACCGATCAGGATATCCGACGATCCCGTCGCGGTATGTAGCTGATATGTTTTCATGCCTCCCGGATCATTTATTCGTTCATGATCTTATTCTGTTTCTTGATAGACTCTTGGTGAATGGCCCGAAACACTTTATCCACAAACTCTTCACTCAGTCTTTTCTCCACAGCCTGTATCAATCTCTTTCCGACAATCTCATTCCAGCGGGTAGTCTGGAAAATGGTGATATCGTTCTCTTTCTTATACGCTCCGATCTTTTCGGCGATTTGCATCCTTTTCTCCAGCACATCCATCAGTTCGTCATCCAGCATGTCTATCTGTTTTCTGTAACGCTGCAGCTTACTTAACAGATCTTTATCAAGGATTTCCTCTTTTCTGATCACCAGTTCGTCCAGCATTTTTTTCAGACCGTCCGGCGTCAGTTGCTGATCTTTGTCGCTCAATGCCACATCGGGGTTGATGTGCGATTCAATGAACAAACCGGTAAAGTTAAGGTCCATGGCTTCCTGAGACACTTCTTTCAGCAGATCACGCCGGCCGCAGATATGGCTGGGGTCCGTCAGGATAGGCAGTTTGGGCAACCGTCTGTGCAGTTCGATGGGAATTTCCCACTGGGGCACATTCCTGAATCTTGTCAGGCCGAAGTAGGAAAAACCCCGGTGGATGGCAGCCAGTTTTTTGATCCCTGCACGGCTGAGGCGTTCAAAAGCGCCGATCCACAGGTTCAGATCCGGGTTGACCGGGTTCTTAACAAATACCGGATTATCCAGGCCCTTCATCGCATCGGCCAGATCCTGCACGAAAAACGGGTTGACCGTTGTCCGGGCGCCGATCCAGAAGATATCAATATCGTATTTCAGCGCTTCGAAGATATGTGCAGGCTGTGCCACTTCGATGGCAATTTTCAGCCCCAGTTCTCTTTTTACTTTTCTGAGCCAGGGCAGGGCTTTCGGCCCCATTCCTTCGAAACTTCCGGGTCGTGTCCGCGGCTTCCACACCCCGGCGCGATAAATCGAGATCCCCATCTCTTTCAGTTTACCCGCCGTCTCCATGACCTGCTTCTCCGACTCGGCACTGCAGGGACCTGCCACGATAACCGGTTTCTCACCCAGTTCTTTCGTGCAATCCAGTTCTTCCAGTTCAATTTCGTATTCCATGATCCTATAAATTAAATAATATTTTCAATTCTTTCCAATGCTTCCTGCAATACACGTGTCTCCTCACAAAGGGACACCCTGACAAAGCTCTTTCCGTTGTTGCCGAAAATACCTCCGGGGGTGATAAAAACCCGGACATCATACAGCATTCTGTCCGTGAAATCAAAAGCATCCACTCCTCCAGGGGTTTTGGCCCACACAAACAATCCGTGGGATTCCGTCTCATAGGTACATCCCAGTTTGTCAAACAGGGCAAACACCAGTTCTTTCCTTCTACGGTATTCCTTATTCAATGCTCCGAACCATTCGTCCGGGGCCTGTATCGCCTCGACCGTGGCCAGTTGCAGCGGTTTGAATATTCCGGATTCAACATTGCTCAACACGGTAAACACCGGATCCAGGAACCCGGGATCACCAGCCAGCATACCCATGCGCCACCCGGCCATGTTGTACGCCTTGCTCATGGAATTCAGTTCTACAGCCGTTTTACGCGCTCCGGGCTCCGAAAGGATGCTCAGGGGCTTATCATTCAGAATAAAGCTATAGGGGTTGTCATGACAGATCAGGATATCATGCTCCATTCCGAAATCCACCAGTTTCCGGAACAGTTCCCGGCCGGCCGGTTTCCCGCTGGGCATATTGGGATAATTAACCCACATGAGCTTCACCCCCGTCAGATCCAGTTGTTCCAGTTCCCTGAAATCAGGATACCATCCTGTATGTTCCGAAATATTATACGTGACAGGTATGGCCTCCACCATTTCTGTCACCGACCGATAGGCAGGATACCCCACATCGGGCACCAAGGCTTTGTCTCCGGGGTTGAGAAAAGCCATGGAAAGGTAAAATATCCCTTCCTTGGAACCTACCAGAGGGATCACCTCGCGGTCGGGATCCAACGATACATCATAGGCCTTTTCATACCAGCGGGCATATGCTTTTCTCAAAGCCCCAAGCCCCCGGTAAGACTGATACCCGTGCACATCCGGCATAACGGCTATCTCCAGCAATTTCCGGATCACTTTTTCAGGAGGAGGCAGATCAGGGTTCCCTATACCCAGGTTGATCACCGGTGTGCCGGTCTCCGACATCCTTCTTATCTCCTCGAGTTTCCGTGAGAAGTAGTATTCCTGTGTTTTCTGCAAACGTCTGGCCCGTTCCATGATCAGATAATTTTTTTGCCTACAGGATATATCCCCAGTTCACCCAACTCACCCGTAAAGGGTTTAATGGCATGATAAGCCTGCTGATACAATTCGAAATCATCAAATACCAGATCTATATAAAACTGATACTCCCATTCTTTTCCGATCACCGGCAGGGATTGTATTTTGGTCAGGTTCATATCATAGAAAGATAAAATGGAAAGGATCTTGGAAAGACTTCCTATTTTGTGGGATAACGTAAAATATAAGGATGATTTATGGTCCACATTTTCATCGAGCGTATGGTTTCCGTTTTCACTCACGACCAGAAAACGGGTATAATTCACCGGGTTGGTCTCAATGCCGGAGGCCAGGATATTCAATTCATATTTTTGTGCTGCCAGCTCACTGGCAATAGCCCCTATGCCCCGTAATTGTTTTTCATGTATATCCATGGCCGATAAGGCCGTATCAACACTTTCGATCAAACGGATCCCGGGATATTTCTCAAAAAAAGTCTGGCACTGCAGAATCGCCATCGGATGAGAATACACTTCCCGGAGATCTTCGATTTTCTGGCCGGGTAAGGCCACCAGATTGTGCCGGATCCTCAGGAAAATCTCTCCCACAATCTTTTTATTGGACTCACGGAGGAGGTTATAATTCGGCAGGATACTCCCCGCAATGGAGTTCTCTATAGCCAGAATTCCATAGTCGGCCTGGCGTTCCTTCAGCGACTTCAGAAGGTCATCAAAGGTATTCCTTGGAATGACCTCTATCTCTTCAGGCTCGAAGTAATAGATTGCCGCCATTTCGTGAAAAGCTCCGAAACCTCCTTGTATTGCAATCCTCTTTTTTTTTCTTATCTCCATGATCGTTCCTGTTAAAAAAAAAAATCCCGGTGTATGACCGGGATTGTGTTTCAATAAAACATATAAAAATCCCGTCAGACGATCAATCTGTAGTAAAAATAAAAATATGTAAAACCAAAAGCCATAAAAATTGTTTTACAATGCAAACATATTTAATAATCCTTTTTTAAGCAAGAAAATATTGTTTTTTTTCTGTGTATCTTAAAATTATATGATTTTGGGGGGCATCCGTATTGCAGGTTATACCTTTGCAATTTCAAATCTTTCCCTGTTTCACAATTTAAAAACCGGTTCATGGTTTGCGCCTTCCGGTCTGTTTTACACATTGCCCGTTTTACTTGTGAATCCATGTTTCCAGGGTCGTGATAATACTTTGTAACCTTTCCGGCAAAGAAAAACCATGAACTTTCACTAATTTTGGGAAATTTTTTCACCATGACCCGTACAGAGAGATTTGAGAAGATCATTGCCTGGTTTCAGGAGCATCGTCCTGTGGCTACCACCGAACTACATTACGACGAACCGTTTCATCTGCTGGTGGCCGTAATTCTTTCGGCACAGTGCACCGACAAACGTGTTAACCTGCTTACTCCCGCACTACTGCAAAGATATCCGACCCCGGAAAAAATGGCACAGGCCACACAGGAAGAGATCCTGGAGTATATCAAAAGCTGTTCTTATCCTAACAGCAAAGCCCGTTATCTGAAGGGTATGGCGCAGGGGCTCGTCGAGCACTTCGGAGGCAAAGTGCCCGGTTCGGTAGATGATCTCCAAAAGCTGCCCGGGGTAGGACGGAAAACCGCCAATGTCATAGCTTCGGTTATTTTCAATAAGCCGGCCATGGCTGTAGACACCCATGTCTTCCGTGTATCCGCCCGCCTGGGACTCACCCGCAACGCCAAAACACCGGAGGAAGCAGAACGACAACTGGTCCAATATATCCCGGATGATCTGATCCCTTTGGCTCACCACTGGCTGATCCTTCACGGAAGATACGTCTGCCTGGCACGCAAACCCAGATGCGAAGAATGCGGGCTAAGAGAATTTTGTAAATACTATATTAAAAATCATAAAAATGAATAAAACAAACCCAAAAAACTCTTCCACAGCAATCCGTCTGACACAGTTTACTACGGGAGGGGGATGTGCCTGCAAGCTGCGTCCGCAGGATTTGGAAAAAGTACTGGTACAAATCCCGGTTCTCCACAATGATCATGTACTGGTGGGACCTGACAACCACGATGATGCAGCCGTATATAAAATCGACCATGAAACCGCACTGGTAGAAACCGTGGATTTTTTTACACCGGTGGTGGATGATCCGTATTGGTTTGGAGCCATTGCTGCCGCCAACGCCCTCAGTGACATCTACGCCATGGGCGCCAGGGCGCTGTTTGCTCTTAATATTGTGGGGTTTCCCTCCAAAACGCTGCCTATGGAGGTACTGAAAGAGATCCTCGCAGGTGCACAACAAAAATGTGAAGAGGCCGGTATCCCCATCCTCGGAGGTCATACCATCGATGATGAAGACCCGAAATACGGGCTGGTAATCACCGGCAGGATCCGTCCGGACAGAATCCTTACCAACGGCAACGCCAAACCCGGAGACTTACTTATCCTGACCAAACCCCTTGGCACAGGCATCCTTACTTCGGGTATAAAAAAACAACTCACTCCGGACAGCGTCATGGATCAGGTCATCCGGCAAATGGCCACACTTAACAAACAAACTTCGGAGGTCATGCTTGCGTACCCGGTCAGCAGTTGTACGGATGTCACCGGGTTCGGTTTACTGGGTCATCTCAGTGAAATGACCCGTGCCAGCAAAACAGACGCCACCGTCAGATATGAAAAGATACCACTGCTGCCCCACACGGAAAAACTGGCCATGGAAAATGTGATCCCGGCAGGAACAAAAAACAACTACGAATACACCTCCCCTTTTGTCGATTACGCCGAAAACATTGCTTTTTATCAAAAACTGATTCTCAATGACGCGCAGACGTCCGGCGGGTTGCTGATTGCCATCCCCGGTAAACAGGCACATCCCCTGCTCAACGACCTTGTCAAAAAGAATATAAATGCACACATAATCGGAGAATTTACCCAAACAGGAACAGGAAAAATCCGTGTTAGATAAAAAAATAAATTATATTTGTATTCTTATGGGATGTATCCCCAATAGCAGATGATGACTGTATCTTCAAATCATAATATGAAAGAAAATACTCCGGGAACGGATATTGTCCTGTATACTTTCCACCACAGTCCCTGCAGCAATCTTTTGTATACCCCTTCTACCGGCGTGGTAGCAGATGTAAACAAATCATTTCTTAAGCTTACCGGATACAAACGCAAAGACCTGGTAAACCATCGGTTATTCGATATCCCGGTTTTCAATAAACTGTTTGAAATAAAAGAAATTAAGGATAAGATACGGGATAATACAGAATTTCTAAATGCCCGGGGACCTCTTTTATCTCAAAACAAAAAAGAACTTACGGTTCTCCTTTCCTACATCCCGGTCGAAGCGGCAAACGACTTGTCTTTGATACAGATCAGAGATATCACCAAAGAAGTAACCCTGACCGGTTCTCACGACGCCCTCTATAACCGTTACCGGAATATTGTCAGACATATCAACACGTGTGTGGTCATTTATCAGGTGTTAGATCAAGGGGAAAAGTTTGTATTCACCGATTTCAACAAAGCAGCTGAAAAAACGGAAAAGATCAAAAAAGAAAATGTTCTTGGCAAAGAGATCCTGGAAGTCTTTCCCGGCGTGGAAGAGTTTGGTCTGCTGGAGGTTCTCAGGGAAGTATATCGTACCGGTCGCCCCCAAAAACACCCTGTTACCTTCTATCAGGATAACCGGATCACAGGCTGGAGAGAAAATTATGTTTACAAACTGTCGGAAGAGGAGGTCCTGGTAACGTATGAGGATCGTACCCAGGAAAAACAATATGAAGAAAAGCTCCGGGAAAATGAGAATAAATTCCGGGAAATGGCGGACTTGTTACCTGAAGTTGTTTTTGAATCCGATGCAGAGGCCCATTTTACTTATGTCAATAAAATGGCATTGAAAACTTTCAGATATCCTCAAAAAGAGTCCTTACGCAAAGTGCGGTTGTGGGAGATGATCGCTCCCGAAGACAGGCTCAGGGCACGCCGTGAGATTCTCCGCCAGCTGCGGGGAGAATACCCCAAGCGCCCCGAAGAATTTAAGGCTTTACGTAAAGACGGCTCCCTTTTCCCGGTCTCTTTCAAGGTAAGTCCGATCATCAAAAATGGGAAACTTCAGGGAATACGCGGCATTCTGACAGATCTGACCAATCAGAAAATCATCGAAGAACACCTGAAAAGGGATAAAAGCTATCTGGAACAACTGATCCAACTGGCCCCCGAAGCCATTGTCCAGACCTATAAAGACGGTACTGTGCTGAGTATTAATAATGAGTTTACCCACCTGTTCGGCTTTGAAGCAAAAGAAATACAAGGGATGGTCATCGATGAACTTATCTCAGGAAAGGATGACCAGACCCTGAAAGAAGCGCTTGATATAAGGGATACCGTCTCCAGAGGTAATAAGATCATAAAAGACACCATCCGGTATCGCAAGGACGGGTCCCCTGTACATGTTTCCCTGCTTTCTTCTCCCATTATCTTTGAAGGCCGCCTAATCGGATCTTATACCATATACAGGGACATCTCAGAGCAGAAAAGAAACGAAAAAGTTACCGAAGTAATCCTGAATATCTCCACAGCTGCCCTGGCTACTGCCTCTCTGGATGATTTTTTCCTGGTCATAAAAAGCGAACTGGAAAAAATCGTGAATGCCAGGAATGTTTTTGTAGCCATGTATGATAAGGAAAAGAATACACTTCACTTCCCCTATCATGTTGACGAAAAAGACGGAAAAGAAACATTCAGAGATGTCTCTGCCGACGGGACCCTCTCCGGCTTTGTTATCCGCAAAGGAACGTCCCTCCTGCTCAGGGCCAAAGACATGAAAGAGCTGGAGAAACAGGGAGAAATTGAGATGATCGGAACCGCCTCGAAAGTGTGGCTGGGGGTTCCGCTGAGCGTGGGCGGGAATACCATAGGGATCATCAGCATACAGGATTATGAGGATGAAAAGGCCCTGACCATGCAGGATCTGAATATCCTGAAGATCATTTCCAACCAGATCGCACTGGCTATTAACCATATCCGGGCCAATGAGATGTTGCGCATCGCCAAAGAAAAGGCAGAAGAAAATGCCCGCTTCAAGGAACAGTTTCTCTCTACCATGAGCCATGAGATACGGACACCCCTGAATGCCATCATCGGCATGTCCAGACTGCTCTCCAAAACGGATCCCACGGATGCCCAGGTAGAATATATCAAAGCACTGAAGGTCTCAGGAGAGAATCTGCTCCGCCTGATAAACGATATCCTGGATTTCAGCAAACTGGAAGCAGGGAAAATGGTTACTGAGCGTATTGAGTTTAACCCGAGAGATCAAATTGAAGCGCTGGTGCAAACCTACACTTTCAGCGCCAAAGAAAAAGGACTTTCCCTGAAGCTTGAGGTGGACCCCAATATTCCTGATACACTTATCGGGGACCCCACCCGGATCAACCAGGTCCTTACCAATCTGATCGGAAATGCTATTAAATTCACTCAGGAAGGAGGGGTAACAGTCCGTATCAAAACCCTCCGGGAAGATAAGGAAAAGGTCGTTCTGGAATATTCGGTCAGCGATACGGGCATCGGGATTCCCCACAATAAACTCCGTTCTATCTTCGAGAGTTTCTCACAGGCCGAAAAATCCACTACCCGTCAGTTCGGGGGTACGGGTCTGGGACTAGCCATCAGCCAGAAAATTGCCAGGCTGCTCCACTCTGACATAAATGTAAAAAGCACCATCGGCAAAGGAACAACCTTCTCCTTTGCCCTTACGCTCAAAAAAGCGCTTCCTTTGGATGTCCAGAAAAAAGAAACCGATTTTAACCCCGCATTACTGGCAGGAAAAAAAGCCCTCATTGCAGAAGACAACATGCTGAACCGGGTAGTAGTCAAGCAGAACATGAAAGAATGGGGAATCATCGTTGACGAAGCGGAAGACGGGCAGGAAGCGGTGGATAAAGTCATGCAGGAGGATTACGACATCCTGCTGATGGATCTGCAGATGCCGGTAATGGACGGCTACAAAGCAACCCGTCTCATACGACAACTCCAGGATAAAAAGAAAAGTCAGATACCTATTGTTGCCCTGACCGCTTCCGCTTTGCTGGATGTACGTTCACAGGTATATGAATACGGTATGAACAACGTGCTGATGAAGCCCTTCAAGCCCGAGGAGCTGCAAAAGATGATCTATGACCTTACGGTAAATAAGAAGAAGTAATCAATATCCGCAATATTTCTGGAGATAAGGTACGGCCTCTTTCCTGCCGTAGTGCAGTGCCTGTCGCAGGTCAAAACATGCATTCTTTGTATCCCCCATCTTCAGATAAGCCTGCGCCCTCCTAAAATAAATATCCCCGTTGGTAGGATCCAGGTCCAGGGCCATGGCATAGTCATCCACCGCATAGCGATACGTATGCACTTTAACATACATATCGGCACGGGCTACAAAATGTACCGGGGTGGAAGGGTCTTTCTCAACCACCACAGAGAGATACTTCAGGGCATTTCTGTAATCTCCTGTCTTACCGGCCAGTTCCCCTGCCCGGAACACCGCTTTCAGATCCTCCGGAAAGTATCTCATATACTCCAACAACGGAGTCATCGCCTCCGTATAATTTCCAGCCAGTGCCTGGCGATCCGAGCTCTTCAACAACAGGGAAAACCGTGCAGGCACTTTCCGGTAAAGTTTCAAAAGATATCCGGCACTCTCTGTATACTTTCCTTTTTTCAGGGCGAGTTGCGCAGCAGAATAAAGGGCGACGGTATCTTCCAGCTGCAGAGCCAGCGCCCGGTTGATATCCTGTTCTGCTCTCCTCAGATCTCCAGTGAGAAGGCAGGCTCTGCCTCTCAGAGCCCACAGCGCTGCTTTATCCGGATATTGATCCAGCAAACGGGACAGCCCGTCCAGGGCTGTTTCGGGATGGTTCCCTTTTATTTCAAAGCGGGCCTCCGCCATCCCTTTCTCAAGATAACCGTACCATTCCTTTTTCCAAAGAGCCCTCCAGGGGGAGGTGTTTTCCAACGGCCGCAGGAGGGTATCCAGTTTAATCTCGCTCTCCGGCCGTCGGAAAGATGACTTCAGATGCTCTTCAAGTGCCCGGATTGCTTTTTCGGTATCCCCTGTCTGCGAATACGTCCGTGCGATCCACAGAGAAGCCATCCCGGGTTTTTTCTGTTCCACCCGGTAAAAGTCCATCAGGGCTTTATCATAATCTTTTTGCAAAAACAAAGCCTCACCCCGCAACATAAGAATCTCCAGATTATCCGGTTGCTGCCGGATCATGCCGGCAAACAATGTCTCTGCCTGCCGGTATTTTTTCTGTTTCAGGTCGGCCAGCCCCCGGTTCAGATTATCTCCGGTTTGTGCCACTGCCGGCAACCCCACTACCGCGGCCATCCAGATACCTATCCCTATAAACCCTATTTTCTTCATTTTCCTATTGTTTCAGTAGAAACCTTCGCTCCTTTTTCCGTGATCACATGAATAAATCCGGTAATATTCCTGACTTCCGTACCGGTAAGTCTTTTTTCATATACATCGCACAGATAATAATACACACCGGGGGACACCAAGGAATTTTTACCCTTATATTTACCATCCCAGTTAATCAGGGGATCCTCGGTCTGATAAACCAGCATCCCGTACCTGTTGTATATCCGCATATTTACCTTTTCCACAAAGCGGTGCGTTTTCGCACGCAGGACATCGTTGATATTATCCCCGTTTGGGGTAAAGACATTGGGGATCTCATAGTAGGAACAATTATCGACACAGTTGACAGCAGACAAATCACTCACATTACCCACTTTGTCAGTAGCCGACACGGCATAACATCCCGCCATGGAACTTTCAGGATAATGAATATAAGATGTGTCATCCGGATCCTGAATGTCCGTAAGTTTCTGCATTACGCCATCTATGGTAGATTTGTAGTAAACCGTGTAATAGGCTACATCATCATCCCCACAGGTATGTTGGGGGTTGGTCCACATAAGTTGATTGTACAGACTGTCACAAAACGAGACCACCGTAAGGTCAGGGGGACAGGGAGGGGTAAGATCCTCCGGCATACCACAGTTATCATGAGACACGTTCACTATGGGATCCGGCAACCCGGATTTGTTGTAAGACCCGTAACTGATCACACGGTAACAGTATTCTTCCCCGTTGATCAGACCGGTATCGGTAAACAGACTGTCACTGGTGACACCCACAGAATCAAATTGCATCGTACTTTTATTCTGACGGTACACCACGTAGGTTTTATTGATCCACGGTACATTTTTCCGTATATGCAGGGTGAGGCGCCGGTCATTGGGCTCGGGGTAGAGAAAGACTGAGGAGGCCTCATCAGGGGTCCCGATCAGAAAACGGTTGCCCGGCTCATTATTATATAACTCTACTTTGTAGGTATAAGCAAAATCTTTTGTATTGAACAGAGAATCGACGAAGGTGGTATCATTAAGGTCGGCAGTAGTAAAGGAGTATATCTCCGTAAAATCCTCTCCCCATATTCCCGTAGAACGATAGATCTTATATTCGTAAGGTCCGTTGGCCGGGATCGTATCGAGACGTGTAGGTTTGGCCCAGGAAACAAATATCTTTCCTTCGACGGGATCCGTTTTCAGGACACTCACATGGAGCAGCACCGGCGTACCCTGAATAAGCGTGCCGCACACCTCTTCGGAAGGGACACTCTCGGAGTTGTCGGGATAAACACCAACGACCATATAGCAATAATCGGTTCCCTGGAGGAGACCCTGTCCGTTATTATCATCAATGAACAAGGTATCGGTGGGAGCATTGGTTTTTCCTACTAGGGTATAGCCTACCCCGGGGGGGATGCCCGCCACACAACTGTCGGGGGTGTATCCCGAATATCCTGTTTTACGATAAATCCGGTATCCGACAACGGCCGTATCACAAACCCCCGGCGACCAGCTCACTCTGATAAAATTGCTGGATGAACGCAGTCTCACATGTTGCGGTGGAGGCCCCAGGACACGAATGTGAAAGTTGGTCATGTCCACCAGGCTGAGCTGAGGATTGTTGTCCCACGACTTTACCACAACCTGATAAGGCTGTTTGCGCACATGCATGCAGGTCGTCCGCCATGCAAACAAAGACCTGGAAAATCCCGTATCGGCAGCGATGCGGGTAAAAACAGCCTTATGATCCTCCACGGCAAAAGGTCCCCCGAAGGCCTGCTGATACACCGAATCCATATCCGCATCCGTGCTGGTCACCTCCACATGGATCGAATCACCTGCCATAACACACATATCCGGTACCGGCTGGTTTTGCGGGGCATGGTTATCGGTGGTGTAAACGTTCACCTGCATATCCCTTTCGATGTTCCCGATTTTTATCCCGTCACGCCATTCACTGATATTGATAGCCAGGTTATATATCCCACTGTCCACGGGAGAATCCCAAATCAGATCCCCTGTCACCGGATTCACATACAGGGTATCACTGGCAGGCGGGAAAGTGTATCCCTCAATAGGGTCCCCGTTTTCTTTCCGGCAAACGGTCAGACTATAGGACAAGCTATCACCGTCAGGATCATAGGCGGAAGGATTATGTATGAAGATATGCCCCACAGCAGCCTTATCAAAAGGCGGATTCAACAAAACAGGGGTGCTGTTGTGACCCAGCGCCGGATTGATCATTAGCACGGTCTGCACGGAAAAGATCACATTGACGGAATTCGGAATATTCTTTACCCCGAAATTACGGTTCGGATCCTGAACAACAATTTTGTATACGCCCGGTCCCGGGTAGGTATGCCTGGCAACGTATGTATTCCGGCGGTAATAATTCGGAAGTTCCACCTTCCCGACACGGTTTACGATGGACGTGGTATTGTCCCCCCATTGGAACTCCAGTTGCGGACGGTCGGCCATACTCAGGGTATAGGTAAACGTCGTAAGTGTAACCTCATAGGTAAAATCCGAGATTTGTTTGCAGGTAATCTCCCCTGCCCTGTTGTGCGTTGCATGGGCCGGAAACACAATCAACACCCCTGCCAGTAACAATAACCATCTTATCCCACTCATTTTCCCAGTGATGTCCCTCATTTTCAAATTCTTTACGAAGTTACAACTTTTTTACTACAGTTTCAGATTAATTTCATAGTGTTTTGTATTCAGTGACATTCCTTTTTCGAATGTTCCGTACTTGAAAATCACCAGGTCGGTCTGGTCACCATACATATCCATCATCACCGTATTATAAATGTATACTTTCTGTACCGGCCCTTCCCAGGGCCCTTTAAAATATAACCAGATAGCCGTCTCACTGAGCTTTTTATGATCATAAACCAAGCGAATCTCCCGGTCTCCGTTTACCACAAACCTGAAATTTTCTCCGATATATTTATCCAGGAACTTTTTTTCTTCCGGATTCTCGTCCGGTTTTTCTAATTTTAGGCCCACATTATACTTCTCAGCTATGACCTTTTCCAGATCATCCCAGAATATTTTAAAAGCCACATTAAATTCCCGGTTCTCTTTCCGGTATTCTATAGACGTCAGTGCCACATGTACAGGATGGGCCGGAGGCGCAAAAAGCAAAGAAACAAACAATAAAAAATTAACTGTCAACATCGTCAAATCCATTATTCCATTATGAACTTCTTCTCTTTATACTTAAATCTGGGCATTCATCACATCATCAATTTTGAAGCTTACGACCATATTCTTTTTATTATCACCCTGGTTGCCGTTTACCAGTTAAAACACTGGAAAAAGATCATCATCCTGGTCACGGCTTTTACCCTGGGCCATACCACCACACTGGCTCTGGCCACCCTGCGCGTTATCAATGTCCCTTCCGCATTGATCGAGTTCCTGATCGCCGTAACCATTTTTCTTACCGCCATCACAAACTTACTGCAAAAATCGGACAATTTTAGTCCCGGAATTCATCTTTTTAAGTATTCTCTGGCATTATTTTTCGGACTGATCCACGGGCTGGGTTTCTCCAATTACCTGCGTTCCCTACTGGGTACAGAATCTTCTATCGTAGTGCCGCTTTTTTCCTTTAACCTGGGTGTGGAAATCGGACAGCTTGGGATCGTAACGCTGATCATCCTGATGAATTACCTGCTCATCCGTTTCTTTTCCTTGAAACAACATGACTGGAAGCTGGTTCTTTCGGGTGCCGGTATAGGCGTGTCCCTGATCCTGATGGGCTCAAGATGGCCGTAAGAAGAAATTCCTGTTATTTCTGCAAATAAGTCAGGGTAAAGTACTCCGGATTGACTTGGGAGTTGTATTGTACCTGCAGCATTTTGATATAGGATTTCCGTCCGTTTAGTTTATTTACCATGGTCATCTCCCGGGCTATATATCTTTTGTGTACCGGATCCAGTTCGACCACATCGCCGGCCGTGAGCACCTTATATATCTCTCCGTCCCGATCATAATAAACCGCTTTCCGCATTACGAGATCCTTCTTCCCGATCCATACGATTTTTTTGGCAAAAGCGTATTCACGCGCCAGGGCTTCACTGCGAGGCGTCATTTCAACTTTATAACAATCCACCCCCCCGGTTTTTTCATCCGGCAGCCTTTTCAGCATAAAATCCGGAAGATTGGGAGCAGCCATATCGGCATTGCTGAATTCCGACCCCATAAAGTTCCTGCCTTTTTCCGAGCTGACGATCTTCCGGGTTTTCCGGAGGGCCGGCAGATATAACCACATCTCATCATTTTTATCCTCATAATCGAATACCAGCAATCCGGTCCCTTTCACATCTGCAGGCTCCAGAAATTTAATAATTCTTTTTTCCACATTGCCTTCGTCGCGGGAAGCCATGGTGATTTTCCGGATCCTTTCCCGGCCTTTGGCATCCACGATGCGCAGTAGCGTCACCGATTCCATACCGGGCATTTTCGACACATCCCTTGATTTCTGCATAATTTTTTTTGCACTTATACCATCCTGTGCATGCACCGGCATCTCCATCAAAAAGAGGCAGGCCACGCCCGTAATCCAATAATTCAGCTTTTTCATAATCTTATTCTTTTAATGTTTCGTACTGTTCTATAAGCCCTTTATGGTTTTGTGGGGGAGAATAAACCCACAGAATACACAGGACCTGTTTATCTTTTATAGGCAGACACAAAGCAGACAGCGTCCCGCAGGTCTTTCCCCCATCCTCTTTCAACATTCCAGCACCGGTTCTTTCCTCTCCGTTCTAATCCTTTTTTTTCTTCTTGGCGGTCTTTGTTTTTCCTCCAGAAATGCCGGCTTAAACTGCAGAATCAGTGCCGGAACCAGTACCATGGCTCCTGCCAGACAGGAAGCGATAGAAACCACGACGAGGAAACCGAAAAACCGTATGGGGGTAAACGAGGAAATCAGCAGCGCCATGAAGCCCACCATCACAGAAAAGGCATTAAAAGTGATCCCTCGGCCCGTGGTGGTGATCGTAGTGTATACAGCCTCCTGATAAGATTTACCGGAAGCTTTCTCCAGCCTGTATCTCCATAGAAAGTGAATGGTATAATCAACTCCTACGCCGATCATGATGGAAGAGAGCATGGCGGTGGCTGTATCCAGATAGATATGTGCATAGCCCATCAAACCGAACAGGATGATCATTGCCCCTGTCAGAGGGACAGAGATGAATATCCCCGATCGTACCGACCAGAATATTAACATTACCAACAGGGCCACCACGATCACTGCCAAAACCAGGGATCTTTTCTGACCCCGGATGATAAGATCGGAAAGACGTGCATTTATATACCCGTAGCCTCCTATCCCGGCAAAGGCCGGGTCGTTTTTGGTCAGTTCCCTGATCCGGCGTACTACCTCATTGATGACTGCCGTACTACCACTTTTCACCCGCACCAGCATCTGTGTATTCCGGTAATCAAAATCCACGATCTGCTCAAAATCTTCCGGATCGCCCCCCATATTGTATAACTCAAAAAGCTGGGCAATCGCGTTCCTGCCGGCAGGGATCCGGTTGTAAGACGCTTCGCCCGGATCGTAGACGGCTTTAGCCATTTGTTTCACTACATCAGCCAGAGAGATCACATATCCCACATCCGGTTCCTTTTTCAGGGTTTCCGCATAGCTGTTCAGCCGGTTGAGCAGGACCGGGTCCTTACAGTCACCGGTAAACCAGACCGAAACCGCCTCCGACCCTCCGAAATATTTATTGATCAGATCGGTACTTACCCTGACAGGATTCTTCTTCGGGAAGAAATTCTCTACATTGGCATCTACTTTCAGAAACAGGATGCCTATGCCGGAAATCAGAAAAAGTATGACAAAACCCAGAATGACTCTTTTGGGATGCCGTACCACTCCCCGGGCCACAACCTCCAGTCCGTGTTCCAGGAAGTGTTTCCCCCCGTTTCCTTTGGCCAGCTTCGGCAGAGGCACTTTCAGCAATAACATAATAGCCGGGATCAGCAGAAGGCTCATCATCAGAGCAAACGCTATCCCGAAAGCTGCCAGGACTCCCAGTTGTTTGGCCGGAATTAAAACATGAGACAACAATCCCAGAATTCCCGCCACGGTGGTCAGGCCCGTAAGCAATACCGGCCGGTAGAGCCGGTAAAAAATCGTCCCCACCAGTTCTTTCCGGGAACGGCATTTCCCTTCCGCATTTAGCTCCTGGTACAGGGCCACCAGATGGATCCCGTAGTTATTGGCAATGGCAATCATCATCACAGGCAACAGTACCGTGATAACGGTCATCTTCCATCCCATCACGGGGATCAACCCCATCGTAACCACGATCGTCATGGCCACTACCAGCAGGGGCAGCAACACCCCCCTGAACTGACGGAAAAATCCGTAGAGCATCAGGATCATCAGCAATATTGCCACCGGCATCAGGATGCTGATGTCCCGGTTGATATACATGGTTATCTTTTCCATCAGCACAGGCATCCCACCCAAAAAAACCATTGCCTCCCCCGGATTATCATTTACCACTTTCTCTATCTCTTTCACTACCTGATTCGGGTCAGCTTTCTCTGCGATCGTAGCATACACCGCCGTCATGGAACAATCGGGCGTTAACACGACATCCCTCACCCCGTCATTAGACAAGAGGGATTTCCGCAGTCTTTCTGTTTCTGCAGGGGTCTGCGGTATCCCGGGGACGGCCGGATCGACCACGAGGGTTCCCCCTTCTCCCCGGATATTTTTTGCATCAAACAGGGACATGGTCCGTGTGACCCCGTCCAGCTGCTTAAGCGCCCGTGTAATTTTCCGTACACGAAGGAGGGTGGGCGGTTTCAGGATGTCATCATCCCTGAAAAGAAGGATCACCGTCTCTGTTCCGCCGAACATCCTGTTGATGGTGTCTGTATTGATACGTGCCTCCATATCCGGCGGGATCATCGTGGTAACATCCGGGTCGATTCCCAGTTTTGGCAGCCAGGCGGCAAAAAACAAGGTTATGGCCGACGACAAACCAATGATCCACCCTTTGTATCTGTCCAGAAATTCTCCGTCACGCATAATCCTGTTTCTATTTAAAATGTTAACCTGCATTCCAGAAACACACCATTCATCAGAGGCCTGACCATATCATAAAGCGTATTTTTTCTCCCATGAAAAATATTCCCGCCCAGTGACAACTGGGTCTGGTCCGATGCTTTCCATTGCACTTTGGGATACAGGAGGTATTCTTTTGTCGTAAAGTTATACTCTCCGTAAACTTCAGCCTGCAACTCACCATGAAGCAAAGACACGGAGGGACGCAACGAGACCAGGTGGCTCACCCGGTCCAGTTGCCGGAACATCATCCGGTTAAAATATTGAATAAGCAACACCGGTGAAGCGGCCGGGTCATCGGGATCGGCCGGTTCGGTATATTCCAGGACATAATGTCCCACATACTGCAGAAGGAAAGTAAAGGAGCCAAAGGTACGGTCCACACCGACCACATACCGCAGGCCGGGCCAGGCCCTGTTGTAATACTCCTCATGGTTCACGGTTCTCCGCCAGGCAAATTCTCCCCGCAAACCAAAAGATCCCAGTATCGTCTCAAAATCCAGTCCGGCCACCTGTTCCCGGAAAGGTACCGGAGCAATATCCACCCGGAAGTTCCCTTCCCCGTCTTGTGAGACCCCGCCGAACTGCAAGCCCGGATACGGCTCAAAGCCGTCAAACCACGACAGTGAAATCCCGCCGGCAGGCCGGTCCAGATTAAGCCTGAAAGCATATCCGCTGTTTTTCAGTTCAACAGAAGGAAGTTGCGTCCCCATAAAATTCACACGCGTATCCATATCTTTGTTTACCGGCAGCACGGATTCTTTATACAGAGGTATCCACACCCCCTCGAGCGAAAGACTCGGGGTAAGGGCCATCGTTCCCTTAAACAAAAAATTCCCCAACCTCATATCATCAGGATTGGGAGAATGGAACAAAGGGTTCACCGGGGTGATATTGTCTGTCGGGTTATAGCTGTCTGCACGGCCCCATACATCGATCTGCGTTCCCACCCGGAAGCTCAACTTTCCAAAACGGAGGTTTACGTAGGCTTCCCGCAAATCTGCGCCGTTGCCCTCAATGGACCCGGGCAGTCCGCCCCGAAAACGCAGATCTACAAAAGCATCTCCCGTTTTCCCCAGACCTGCTTTCAGTTTCAGGGCACCTTCGGCATACAGGCTTTTCTGCTCCCACACAGAAGCCCCTGCTTTTTCTCCCACCCATTCCATTCCCCGCACATAGCCGTTCAATACATATCCTTTGGATTCTACAGGGCTTAACGCCTGCTCAAATAAACCCTGCGAAAACAGCGGAACAGGCCCCGCCAGCCAGATCCATATCATCAAGCGCATCCATCTTTTTTTTCTGATGACCATATTTTTTTTTCTTCAAAAATACCGTACCCATCCTCCTGCGTCGTTTAAACCACGCGGATTGTACGGTTTATATGTACAAACCGCTAAGCCCGGACATGGAGATCCCGGTTATTTTCGGGAGTGAATCAGCAACAGATGAATAACTTATAATCATTCTAAATTCATACTGTAAGTTGGTCGGCTTTTACTTTTTTCCTATTTTAGAGGCTGTTCTATGTTCCATTTTAAAAACATGAATCATGAAAACCCAGGGACACGTAAACCGCAGAGGGTTTCTTCGCACCACATTATTGGGGGCTGCCGGTTCTGTTGCTGCTACGGGATTGGTTCGCGGGAACCCTGTCCTCCTGAAAGAAAATCCTGAGGACGAACAAAGATTCATCACCCGGAAGCTGGGGAAAACGGATATCGTTGTACCGGTTGTCAGCATGGGAGTGATGCGTGCCGACAACCCCGGCCTGGTAAAAGCCGCCCTCGACAAAGGCATGAAACTTCTGGACACGGCTCATGTCTACCAGGGAGGTCGTAATGAAGAGATGCTGGGGAAATTGCTGAAAGATTATCCCCGCAATGCCTATTACCTTGCCACCAAAGTAAAACCTGACGGATATGACAAAAAGAAAGGGACGTTTACGGATGCGGAAAAAGTAAAATCTTCTTTCCTGAATAAGTTCAACATCAGTATGAAACGACTGGGACTGGAGTATGTGGACATCCTTTATCTTCATGCCATTTCCACCCGCGAAGCCACGCTTTCCAAACCTGTGCTGGAAGTGATGCAGCAACTGAAAAAAGAAGGGCGCACCCGCTACCTGGGAGTCTCCACCCACAGCCATGAGCCGGAGGTGATCCAGGCAGCCATAGACAGTGGCGTGTACGATGTGGTGCTGGTAGCTTACAATTTCCAGCAGACCCATCGTGAAGCTATGGATAAAGCCATTGAGAATGCGGCCAAAGCAGGACTGGGAATTATTGCCATGAAGACCATGGCCGGCGGACGAATGAATAAAAACAAAGAACATCCGGTAAAAGCCGGAACGGCCCTGAAATGGGCATTACAGAATCCTAATGTTACCACCAGCATCCCCGGATTCACCACGTTCGACCAGTTGGAAGAAGACCTGGCTGTGGCCCGGGATGTTGCCTTATCCGAAGAAGAGAAAAACGAACTGGCCCTGGCTACCCATGACACACTCTATTGCGACGGATGTGCCCAATGTGTGGCCCAATGCAAAAAGTCTCTGCCTATCCCCGACCTGATGCGTGCGTACATGTATACTTACGGCTACCGGGAAACCCGTAAAGCACGCGACCTCCTTGACGAGCTCGCCGTTACCCCCGATGCCTGTGCTACCTGCGATGAATGCACCGTCAACTGCGTCAAGGATTTTGCCGTTGCCGCGAAAATTACCGATATCACACGGCTGGCAGATGTTCCGCAGGAATTCTTAACGTAATACCCGAATGTAATTACCCATGAAGCCTAAAAACTTATCTTCATCCAGCACCGGGTTATTCCTGTTCCTGGTGCTCTTTTTTGCCCCGGCAGTTCTTTCAGCGCAGGACAGCATCCGGTTTCCGGAAATGAAAGGATACAGCCTGCATTTTGACTACCCCGTATATACCCCGGACAATCTGTGGGATTATATTGACGGTGCTGCGGACAACTATCTGAACTATCATTTTGTGAATCTGCACATTGCCGAATATTATAAGGGAAATAAAAAGGTTTTTTTCAAAGCAGAGATATATCGTCATGAATCTCCTTTGTATGCTTTTGGGATCTATAGCTCGGAACGGTCCCCGGATTATCATTTCATCCACCTGGGCGTTCAGGGTTTTCAGGAAGAGTCCCTGATCTATTTTCTGAAAGGGCCTTACTATGTAAAGATCCTTACCCAGCAGGAAGGCAAAAGAGCTGAAAGGGATATTGAAGTGCTGGCTCATAAACTGGAGGCCATGCTTGCAGGCACAACCCGTTTCCCTCCGGAGTTGGCACTGTTTCCGGAAAACAACAAAATCGCCAATTCCGAACGCTTCATCGCCTCGGCCTTTTTGGGACATGAATTTTTCGATAGTGTTTTTACCGCCCGATACCAGACCGGAGAGGTCTCCTTCTCGATGTTCCTTACCCGTCGTTCAACCCCTGAAAACGCCAAAAAACTTCTTGAAACATTTTACAAGAACGCTACCGGACAGGTACCCCAACCCCTGAAAGAAGGAGACCGTGTCATCAAGGACGGTTACAACGGAGACATATTTCTCATCTGGCAGGACCATGTTATTTTCGGATTCAGAAATCTTAAGGATCAGACCCTCATGCGGCACATGGCTGAAGAAGTATTAAGAAAATTATGAACGGGGATTGCTGAATGGGGAATATCTGAGGTTTCCTGTTCCTGTCCACCGTTTTTTGTTTAACCCCCTTCCCAACCCTCCTCCGCCAGCTGGCGGAGAGGGAGTTTTCACCGGTGATATTTTTCTGCTGTTGGCAGGAGGGGGGAATACCTAAAAAATACTTTATTCCATAAATTATTCAATTTATTCAATCATATATTTTTTTACCGGACACTCCTGATTTCCTAAAACAAACGGTCCCCCAGGAATTGAAGAATATCGAACAAGGAACAAGGATTTTTGATTTTACAAGGAGAAGACCTCATGATTTTAATAAAGAAATTTTTTAAAACGAAAGGTTCCCGAAGCAGTACGTCCTGACTGAACGAAGCCATTCGGCCGGTCAAAAGATTTCTCATTTTGAGCCTGCCACGAAGTGGCTAAACATGAATAACCACCCCGGTTACGGGGTGGTACAAAACCCAACAGACTCCGATCCCCGAAGGGGATCAACCGTTCCTCCCGAACCTGGTTATCACCCCACCCCCATACCCCCCCTCCCCCGGTGTGGGAGGGGGGAAAACCATCCATCACTTTCCGAATTTAATTAATTAAAGAAATTTCTTTTATTACACCTTTCTGTGTTAGTCCCCTAATTCTGAATTGAAATCAAAATATAAATATTTAAATATGTATTTAATTATTTATTTAAATACATATATTTTTCTTTCCAACTTGTTTTATTTTCATGCCGAAAGGTGAAAAATCTCTGATGTTTTCTGCTCCCTGAAAATCCGTATTTCCGGGTTTTCCGGCATCCATTATCCTCCCAGCAGAAATCCAGTAAAGATCCCCAGGTAATTCCCGACCACATATCCGATAATTCCGGTGGTAAGTCCCGAGATAATGATATCGCGGTTTTTCAGGGCGGCAGCCACTACCGGCACAAAGGGAGGGGAATAGATCATGGCTGTTGAAGTGATAATGACCGTATCGGCATCGAGCCGGAAGATCATGGAAAGCAGGATGTGAATAAAGAGGGAACCGAAATAAACCAGGGCCACATACAACAACAGGTCCAGGTATTCAACATTGATCATACCCCGGAGGTTGGCCATGGAAGAAACCACCAGACAGAACACAATGATCAGGTACATGCCCGTCTGGAAGGTTTTTTTGATTTTGTTGACATAGGGGATCAGGGAGAAGAGAATGCCCAGGGTGGTGATGGTCAGGATCACGACGGCCATCATGGATCTTTTGGGTACCAGCATGCCCAGTCCGGCGCCTATGGCAAGGATGAGTACCGACAGGAGAACAGCCAACAACAGCTTCGGGAACACTTCCCGTGAAAAGATCCCTTTGTAACGATCCATCTCCTGTGCTTCGCGGGTAAGACGCTCGGTGGTTTCTTTATCGGCAGACTGCCGGAAGGGGGGCAAAAACAGCAGAAAAAACCGCTGGGCCACCGTCAGCAGGAACAACAGGCAGATGGCGCCGATCACCAGATCGGCCGTATGGGTCATGATGAATATATCCGGATCCACATTCAGGGCTTCCTTGATAGATGCCAGGTTTGGGGTCCCACCCGAATAAATGCCGATCAACATCCCTGCAATCTTCCCCAACTCGGGGATCTTATCCTTAAAAATAAAAAAGCCCGCTACCACCACCACAAAAACCGACGTGAGCGCCAGCACCAGGGACAGAAAAGTGCTCCCGGCCAGGCGTAACCATTTTTTCACATTCAGGGAGAACAAGAGCAAAGGGATCGCCAGCGGAATGGTGATGGTGGTAATCATATCCTGTACGTTAGCAACTTTGTTATGCATCAGATCACCGGCTGTGATCTTCCCCTGTTCGAACAATGCCTGGGCCTGACCGGCGGGAAGAGCCACATTCCCCTGCAGCAGGAGATGGTAAGCATCGGTCATCCCCGGCAACAAGCCGATGTTACCCATCAGCAGACCTACGGCATAGGCGATCACCACCGAGCCGATCCGGTTGAGCAGCGTATTGTTACAGGTGGCATAGATGATCAGGGCAGGAAACAAAATATAAAAAAGAACCAGCAGTAAAATCATCATAGGATATCAGGTTGTATGGTTTTCGGTTGCCCAAAAATAAAAAAATTCTAACGAAGTATTTTACGTACAAAAGCCACCGTAAAATAAGACATCATAAACAGTCCGATAAATCCCTCAATGCCAGAGATCCAGCGGATGGCCCCCGACGGGTAATAGTCGCCGTAGCCAATGGTCAGAAAAGTGATGGCGCTGTGGTAAAAAGCCACCGCCACACGGGAAAGTTTGTCGGGATCTCCCAGGGATGAAACGATCCGCGTATTGGCAACAAAAGGGAGAACATAATAAATCAATGAAAATATCACGTAAGCCACAATCATCGAGCCCAACACCCGCACCGGGTCGGTGGCATACAGGCCGATTTTATCAAACACCACCCACTTGAAGGCATACTGCAGATATGCCCCGAGGGCAGGGAAAAAGCCCTTTTTCTTTTGCGACTCCAGTTCATCCAGGGCTTCAAAGCGCTTAAACCACACATAAGCCTTGTCTTCGTCGGTATACTGACCGGTAACGCTGTAATTCTCCTTCAGGATTCTGAACTGCTCGGATTTGAGCTTATGGCCGGAGTCCTGGTTCCGGATAATATCCTTCACATGGTTTTCCTCCCAATCGATGTATATCCGTCCCAGCAGACGCATACCGGAAAGGTTAAGCACACGGACCTTCACATCCTGGTCGTAGGGTTTCAGATCGATAATATCCCGGGCAATGGTGTCGGACAGGTCCAGGTAACGGCAGTACGCCACACGCAGGTCGAAATAGTGATCCAGATGGCACGATTGCAACGACAACAAGTCGAACTGTCCGCCCAGAAAAGAGACATTCCCCTCCCCGAAGCTGGTTTTCTCAAAAAACAACTCGGCGCCGGCATAGTTAACCAGCTCAAAGCTGACCATTCCTTTTCCCATGTCGGCCCGTTTGAAGCTAAACCGGCCCGAAGGCAGTTCGCTGCCTTCAAACGTTATATCCCCTTCCCCGAAAAGCGAACGGTTGAAGTTCACCCGTCCCTGGTTGAACTCCACCGCCCGGAAATCGACCCGTGAATCTCCGAATTCCACCCGCTCGAAACTAATGTTTCCTTTTCCGAACTTGGCATAGTGAAAATCCACCTTTCCTCCTTTGATGCGGGCAATCTTGAAACTCACATTCCCCTCTCCGAAAACGGCATTGATAAAAGACACTTCCCCCGAATTAAACTCCGTATTGTTAAAGCTCACCTCCCCGGGACCGAAATCGCAATACTGGAAATCCTTTTTACCGTTCCGGAAGACTGAATTTTTAAATCCTTTGATCCCGGCACCGAACACCGCATTACCGAAATCCACATTGCCGTTGCGGAACAGCACATTGTTGAACACCGGGTTCCCGTCTCCGAAACGGGCTGAAGCGAAAGAGACCGGTCCGCCGGAAAAATGGGTAAATTCAAAGTCAGCATCACCGCCTGCAAATTCGGCAAACGAAAAGTCCGTAATCATACGGGATTCGAAAAAAGCATTCCGGGCTGCAATGCCGGCGATCTTAACATATTCTTTCTTGTCCATTTTCCGGGCGCTCCGGTAAGCTGCCAGCGAGAAATCCCGGACATAGCACTGGTTCATATTGAGCGGTTCTCCTGCTTCGATCTGCCGGTACCAGTCACTGACCTCCCGGTATCCGAATATCTCCACCCCCAGCGTTTCCCCTTTCTCACCCAGCAGTGTGATGAGGGCGGTCCTGGGATGAACCATCCCCTCGTCGGTAGTAAACTTCAGATTTTTAACTTCTATCTTGTACTGAAAATAGTCGAAACGCATGCTGCGAGGGTTGACAGGTAGTCCTCAAAAATAAGGAAAAAAATCAATTTTCTGAATTCCTGTCCCTCTGACATATTACATTGTAGGGACAATGGGTACAAAAATCGACATGGGGGGTCTGTTCGAAAGGGACTTGCGCGTCGAACAGCTCATCCAGCAAGCTGTCGAGGTTCTCTTCAAAGTTCAGCATCTCTTCCCTGTCCGGCACAAAAGGCACTTTCTGTCGTGCCGGGCCCATGCGCAATGCCTGCCGCGCATCGTTTCCGAACATCCCGCGCACAAAATACAACTCCGGCAGTGCAGGCACCTCTCCGCCTCTGATCCAGACATACATCAGGATCTGAAAAGCTGCAACATTACGGTTCTTATCTTCCGGGTCAAACAACTGCCCGATGCTTTCAAAATCCGTTTTTTTCAGACCCGTTTTATAATCCACCAGACGCATCCTGCCCCTGGATCTGTCCCTGCGGTCTATCTTTCCTCCTAACCGTACCGGCACCTTCCTGTCGTTGATCGTGATCATCCGTTCACGGGTCACTTTCTCTTCCAGTCCTTTCACCACAAACGGGGCTATATATTTCCGGTCATACTCCAGAATTTTACGGACATATTTCTCCAGGGACGACCGGATGACCAAATGCACCCCGTTGACTGTTCCTGTCGGCGGGGCCTCCTGTCCGCCATACAGCTCATCGCGGAAGCTATCGTCCACTGCATTACGATACCGTTTCTTCCGCAGTATTTCATCCAGATGTTCCACCGTTACTTCCTTCCCTATCCAGGGTGTGTAAACCTTTTCCATGGCTTTATGCAGCAGACTGCCGAACAGGGCTGCGTCCATTTCTTCTTCCATCTCCTCCAGCTCCCTGATGCCGGCCACATATTTGAAATAAAACCGCAGCCGGCACGTAAGGTACGTATTCAACGCACTGGGGGAAAGATAGTGATCCTCACCGGTCGCCAAATCCTGCAGACGTGACAAGGCCGTATCATCCTTCTGCACGCTGAGCTCCCCCGTCACCCCCATTCCCGGACTAAAATAAAGGTTTGTGATCTCCGGTGTTTTTTGCGTCAAATACTGCAACTGGCTGATAAAACGGCTTTTCTCGCCCTTTTGTCCGGCATCGGATTCGGTATGCCATACCAGCGCCACATGGCGGGCCCGTTGTATCAAACGGTAGAAATAGTAAGCATACACCGCATCCCGGTGTTCATAAGTAGGCAGCCCAAACCCTTTCCGTAACGAGTAAGGAATGAAAGAAGCTGTTGCCGAAGGTTTCGGAAGGTTCCCTTCGTTTACGGAAAGAATGATCACCCTGTCAAAGTCCAGCAGGCGGGTTTCCAGCACGCCCATCACCTGTATGCCGGTAAGAGGTTCCCCGTAAAAAGTAACGGTCGACTGTTCTGCCAGGTACAACAGCAGATTCAGATAACCTGTCAGCGGCAGCTGTAAGTCTTTCTCTTCCAGGAAATCATTCAGCCTGTTCACCAGCAGATAAAGCTGATAGTAAACCTCTATGTTCAGCCCGCCGTCTTTCCGCGCCTCCTCCCCGGAGGAAAAAGATAATACCTTATGAAGGACATCCAGTAGTACCTGAACGTATTGCATGGGATCTTCCGGAATATCAAATACCGGCATTATTCCTTCTTCCGCCGATATCCCGTCGGCAGAAAGATAGATCCTGTTTTGCCGGATAAGACTTTTCTCCCATTCGTGCCAGCCGGTTTTTCTATGCCCCGTCAACAGCGGGTTATGCAGAATATTCAGCACATCCTTATAGTAAAAGAGCGTTTTCCCGTCTTTGTCTTCCGTTTTGTTTTTCAGCATTGCCAGGGCCGACCCGAAGAAAGCGAATACAGGGGAGTCCTTCAGGGGATATCCCATGGTCACGTTAATATCGCCTGCTTTCTCCGGCATGGCATGCAATACGGGCAACAGCAAAGACTCGTCAGCCAGCACCACTGCGATCCTTTCCTTCTGTACATCCTCTTCTTTTGTCCATTTTTCCAACAAGTTATGCACCACCCACGCCTGTACGATTCTGTTGGGAGCGGAATACACCCTGATCTCTTTTTCTTTGTCCAGCAAATTATCAAAGATGTTCAGCCCGGCAGGCGGCGGAAAACGACGAATATACTTCCGGGTAAAACGGCCGGCATCATGCCCCGGCAGACTGGCCCCGGCACGGGTAGTAACATAAGCTTCATCATAATCCCAGAAGAAAAAGGCCTGTCCACTGTTTTTCAGGGCCTCAAACAATTTCTCTTCCGCCGGCGTCAATGCGTTGAAACCGATCAGATAAACCGGCGAGGCCCCAGGCAGGGTCCATTCTCCCCGGGCAATCTTTTCTGCCAGCTCGCGGTAGAGCATCCCTTCATATGCCATCTCCCTGGGGACCAGCACACCCCTCAATTTTTCATACACCGCATACAGTTTCTCCCACACAGCCAGAAACCTTCCAGCCTCCCCTTTCCCCGGTGTTTCCGGGAAATGATCCCAGAAACGCCTGAGCAGGTCCACCTGTTCTTCCGACAGATAAGAAAGATCCTGAGCAAGCTCTCTCTCGGCTTTCAGATTACGGAAGAGATCCCGTGCATCCACCAGGTATTTATCCAGGTCATCAAAATCTCCCAGCAGCATTTCCCCCCAGGGATAGAAATCCTCAAAAGACTCCATGCTGCCGGTGATCTCTTTGTACACACCGTAAAGATCCATCACCAGATACAGGGTATCGGTCACCTTCTTTCCGGTTTGCTCCTCTACAAACCCGCGGATGGTAAGCACCTCCGGAGCCCATATGGGATGTCCGGTCAGGCCGGCCAGTGCATGATTAAAGAACAGTCCCGCCCGCTGGTTGGGAAAGACCACCTTCACCCGGCCCGGATCGTCCCGGTGTGCCGCAAACACATACTCTGCAACTTTATATATAAATGTATTTTCCATCATATTCCCGCGACAAGGCAACCCTTGTCTTTACCAGTATTAATATATTACTCCTCTTTTTCCCCGGCAATTCCATCTTTCCCTCAACACTCTCCACGCTGACAGGTTCCTGCCGGAACGGTCAGGATGCCCCTTCCTGTGTCCCGCATCACCTATGCATTACATCCAGTGCTACAAACCCTTTTGCCTTATCACTTATCACTTCTCCCTTCAAAATATTTTCCCTGCCATGTATCCCTTTCTTCCATCCTCTGCAGGATATCCTGCATCAATACATCCGGTCTTCTCCTCCCGAAACCGGGAGCTGCCAGATACCGTGGCGGGGCTTCGCTGACCAGCCGTTCGACCGCTATATCCGGCCGTAACCGTTCGAGGAAATCAATTACCAGTTCCCGGTATTCTTCCCATCCGAACAGATGGAAAAGCTCCGGATGATGTTGATATTCCTTTGCCATAGCTGTTTGCACAATGATCTGTAATTGATGCAGTTTAATCATATCCAGGGGCAATCCGGAAAGGATCGTTGCTTCCGCCAGCATCTCTTCTTTGCTTTCGCCGGGCAGTCCCAGGATCAGGTGTGCGCCCACAGGCAGGCCACGTTCGGCTGTTGCCTGAATGGCGCGGACACTCCGGTTAAAAGTATGCCCCCTGTTAACACGTTCCAGCGAGCGGTCATAACAGGACTCTATTCCATACTCGATCCCCACAAACACTTTGCGGGACATTTTTTCCAGGTAATCCAGGATGATCTCATCTACACAATCGGGCCGTGTGGAGAGGATCAACCCCGTTACCCCTTCCACCGACAAGGCCTCTTCATATTTTTTCTTTAGTGTTTCCAGCGGAGCATACGTATTGGTATAGGCCTGGAAATAAGCCAGGTACTTACCGGCGCGGCGGTAGCGTTTCCGGTGAAACTCCATTCCTTCCCTAAGCTGCTGTGCCACCGGTTTGGCAGGATGACAATAAGAAGGATTAAAAGCACTGTTATTACAATAGGTACATCCGCCGCGGCCCACTTTTCCGTCCCGGTTGGGACAGGTGAACCCGGCATCCAGTGAGAGTTTCTGCACCCGCTCACCGAACACCGAACGATAGTAAACCGCCGCCTGATAATACCGGTGTCCGGTACCCCAGGGAAACACTTGCTGATTCTGTTTTTCTGTCTCAGCCATCCACTTTCACCCTTTTATTCAATGTAACATACCATATCCACCCAGTAACAGAGGCATACCCCATGGCCCGCAGGCTTTCCATATATTGCCGCACCTGCCTGATGTACGCAGGTTCTTCCGTCTCCCCAAACTTATAATCCACTACCACCAGTTCCTCCTGCCGGATCATTACTCTGTCGGGGCGCAGCATCCGCCCGCCGGGATGGATAATGGTCGCTTCATTGCGAACGTCCCAGTCGCCCGAGAACCATCCGGCCACACCCGGCTGTTCCAGAAATGACGCTATCTCCTTTAGCATGGCAGCCATATCCGTTTTTTGAATGAGCCCCTCTGCCACATTCCTGAGCAATACCGGCTCGACATCCGCTTTTGTTTTTATCCCCGACAAAATAGTGTGATACAGCGTCCCCCTGTCGATTTTTTCCTGTGCTCCCGCAGCCTGCAGAATAAAAAACCTTTGTCCCTTGCGGGCAATGCGCAAACGGTCAAAAGCCGTATAGACAGGATAACTGTCTACGCGTACGCCGGCGGGTGCTTTCTCTTCCCGGTTTTTACGCGGGGCGCCCGCCTCAAAGACTTTTTCCTGGTTGTCCCAACGTACAGGCAGCTCTGGCAGGCCCCCGTTCTCCTTTTTCTCCAGGATACTTTTCACCGTCTGGTTGAGCAAACGGCCGGTGTCGCCGGACCTGCCTCCGGCCGACCAGATATAAAGCCGTTCCTTTGCCCGGGTAAATGCCACATACAGCAGGTTTAGGTTATCCAGGTAATTGGCAAAGTGCTCTTCCAGGTAATCGTCCCGGAAGACACTCTTCATCAGCACCGGACTGTACACCAGAGGGACCACAGGCAGTGCGGCAAACGTATCCTTGCGGGGACGGCACCATACGACCGTCCGTGTATTTACCTGCTCAAAATTCCAGTCGGCAAAAGGCATGATAACCACCTCCGCCCCCAGCCCTTTTGCTTTGTGGATAGACATCACCCGCACAGCATCCACCTCCTCCGGCATCTGTACCGACTGTGTACACCCCTGCTCATCCCACCAGGTCAGAAAATCTGCCAGCGCAGCACTCCGGCTGTTTACGAAATCCAGAAAATGATTCTGAAAGGTATAGATAAAAGGCACTTCCTCTTTTTTCTTTTCCAAAGCAAAAAAACGGATGATCTCCTGAACCACTTCGGTCAGGGGAAGGGTGTTCAAATGAATCAGCCACTCGTGTGTCACGCCGGATATCAGCAGAATACGATCTTCCCCTTTTATCCCGGCGATCTGTTTCAGGTGAAATTCCGGCAGTCGCTCCTGATTACCCGTATATCCCGTCAGCCGGTCGTGCAGATGCCACAGCACGGCAAAATTCAGATCATCTTCCGGGTCGGACAGATACCGCAGGAAAGCCACGATAAAACGTACCGTCTCCGAGCTGTTCAGGAAGAGGGAGTCTTCCGACACCAGGGGATAACTTACCGTACTGCCTTCCTGCTGCCGTGTGAGCAGATAACGGATCATATCCCTTCCCTCGGCGTTGGTGCGCACCAGCAATACGATCTGCTCAGGCCGGTAGCCCTCTTCCGTCAGCAGGTTCCCGATCCTGTCGGCCACCTGCGCCATCACCCGCTCCATCCACTCCTCTTTCCTGACTTTTTCCGGAAAGCTCACATATACATAACCGTACGGCATGTCCGTACGAACTTTCTGCACAACCTCTTCTTCGTTGTATATCCCGAGCAGATTTTCTTTCTGATCCTGCAGCCCGGCTTCCTCCAGAAAAGTATGATCCGGCCAATCGAGATACCGGTTCTTCTTCAGAAAATCCCCGAAGCTATCCACATACAGATCCCACAAATGATCCGGAGCTGTTCTGAAAAAGACATTGTTAAACCGCACTATGGACGCATGGCTCCGGTTGTTCTCACGCAAGACCTTTTTTCCCAGTTGTTCACGCTGAAAGTCGCCGTACAACTGCTTGCCCATGATCTTCCAGTCGCCGTTGCGCCAGCGGTAGATGGACTGTTTGATATCCCCTACGATCAGAGAAAAATACCCGGCAGAAAGACTGTTCATTACCAAAGGCTTCAGGTTTTCATACTGGATCCTCGAGGTATCCTGGAACTCATCGATCATATAATGCTCATAGAACTGTCCTATCTTTTCATAGATAAAAGGGGTCTCATTGTCGCCGATGATCTGACGGATAAGAGGCCCTACCTCGGTGATGAGAAAGCGGTTCTCTTTGTTCATCCACTGCAGCAAACCGTTTTTCAGGTCAGCCAGGATTCCCAGGATGTAAATCTGCGAACGGATGGCCCGGGCCGTATAATAGTCTTCGTAATGGGCTTTGAAAAAAGCATACATTTCCCGGGCCAGCGGATGCAGGTGTTCCCGCACCAGGCGCATCAGCTCCGGATCCTGCTGCCGGACTTTTGTCAGCCATTTGGCCGGGTCGTCCAGCGCCGTCAGAAAACGGATCCCGAAAACATAATTCCGTTCGGTCATTTTCTGAAAGATCCCTGCAGGCCCCCTGTTGCCCGAAGTAAACTCATCCAACGAGAAATGATTTCCGTATATGATCTCCAGGCCCCTCTCCCCGTAATCTTTCATTTTCCCCTCAAAACTCCGGATAAGGGTATACAGACGGTCCAGGTATTTTTTCAGGTAATCATCTTCTTTGCCGGTAATATGTTGCAGTACCACCGGAGGGATCATCTTAAAGGATTCCGAAAAGATTTGGTGTCCCTGCTCGAGGATCAGTTTCCTTACATCCCATTTACCGGTTTCTTCGCTCACATCATCCATAAACCGCACCAACCAGTCGAGCAGCACCGGGTTGTCACCGACATCCTTCAGCAGCAGATCCACCACTCTTTCGAGCGTTGTCCTCGTATCGAGTTCGATATTATAGCCAAACCGCAGGTTCAGCTCACGGGCAAAACCGCGGAGCACCCGCTGAAAAAAACTATCGATGGTCTGAACAGAGAAATAGGAATAGTCATACAGGATCCACCGCAGGGCACGGGAAGCCTTCTTGCGGATCACTTCCCGGTCCTCATTCTTCAACTCCTCCGGCATGTTCAGCAGATAAAGCCAGGCCTCCGCTGTCTCTTTCCGGTTTTCCGGACGGTCCGTCCCCAGGTGACTCAGTCCGTACAAAACCCGTATGATCCGTTCCTTCATTTCGGCGGTAGCCTTATTGGTGAATGTAACGGAGAGAATATGGCGGTATTTGTCCGGATCACGCAGTAACAGTGTCAGGTAGTTCAGCACCAGCGTAAATGTTTTGCCGGTGCCGGCAGATGCATGATAGACCTTTAGCATGGCATTTTGGTTTGCAGGGTAAAGGTAGGGAATAGGATGGAATTGCATAACGCGTCTCTGTAATAATTCATATTAAATTTATTATTTTTGTGAAACGAACGTTAATAAATACAACCATGAAATACAATCCGAATCCTGACAGATATAAAGATACGCAATACAACCGCAGCGGCAACAGCGGTTTACTGTTACCCCCTGTTTCTTTGGGGCTGTGGCATAACTTCGGCCATGTGGACGACTTCGAGGCCGGCAGGGAAACACTCCTGACCGCCTTCGACCGGGGAATCATTCATTTCGACCTGGCCAACAACTACGGACCTCCTCCGGGAAGTGCCGAAGAAAACTTCGGGAAGATCCTGAAAAACGATCTGGCCCCCTATCGTGACGAGCTGATCATCTCCACCAAAGCAGGTTATCTGATGTGGGACGGGCCTTACGGCGAGTGGGGTTCCAGGAAGTACCTGCTGGCCAGCCTCGACCAGAGCCTGAAACGCATGGGACTGGAATATGTGGATATCTTTTACTCCCACCGTTTTGATCCGGATACCCCCCTGGAAGAAACCATGGGAGCCCTGGCACATGCTGTCAAACAGGGCAAAGCCATCTATGCCGGCATTTCCAATTATGACCCGGACAGCACCGCCCGGGCTGCCGAAATCCTGCAATCACTGGGCACCCCCTGTGTGATCCACCAGGCACGTTACTCCATGCTCGACCGCTGGGTGGAAAAAGGATTGCTTAACACACTGGAGGAAAAAGGCATCGGATGCATCGCTTTCTCCCCCCTGGCACAGGGACTGCTTACAAACAAATACCTGAAAGACATACCGGAAACCTCCAGAGCTGCCAGCCCCTACGGGTTCCTGCAGAAATCAGCCATCACCCCTAAACTGGTAGAGGTTTTGAACAAGCTGAATAACCTGGCCGCAGAACGGGGTCAGAGCCTGGCCCAGATGGCCCTCTCCTGGGTGCTCAAAGATCCGCGGGTTACCTCCGTGCTTATCGGGGCCCGTAATAAGGAACAACTGCTCGACTCAATGAAATGTATGGAAAACACCGGATTTTCCGGGGAAGAACTAAACCTGATAGATGAATATCTGTCGGGACTATAAGAAGGTTGACCGTTGATCGTTGATCGTTGAACAGAAGAAGAACAGGTTTTGCTTATATCTGCGAAATCTGCGTGAAACACTTAAAGAGAGGGTAATTTAAAAACCTTCTCCTATTTTTCTCCTGTACTGCTCCACCTCCCAGTGATCCAGAAAATCAATATCTTTTTCAGAAAGTGGATGAGGACCGCCAAAAATATCCGTGTACTTGCTGATCTTCATAAAATCCTCAAAGACATCCAGCACGATCCTTGCAGAAGATTCCGTTTCCCCCAATCCGACAAGCCCATGACCTTTTATCAAAATAACTTTCGGCTCTTTTTTATATTTTTTTCTGTAATCTTCAAACTCCTTCTCCAGACTTACAAGGATCGCGTCAGGATCCTCTTTGTCAATATAGATGTAATTTGATCCACAATAGACAACGATATCCGGAGTAAATGGCTTTGCGATCCTTCCGAATGATTCCCGGCTCCCGTAAAAATACCTGTGCAGGGTATTATGGCGGCACAGGACCTTCTTTCCTCCGGATAAATCCAGGATCTTATCCAGGATCAATGGCATTTTCTCCGGCAAGGGCAGTTCTTCCTCCTTCTCAACATTAATCAGCTCATTCAATGTTCCCATCACCTTGTCATACTGTTGCCTGATCTCTTCCGTACTCGTACCACTGACAAAAATGCCATGGTTACGTAGAAAAATAAGCTGTGGATCCCTCCCGTATTTGTTCCGGTATCTTTTAAGCGCATCCTTCATGTTTATGAAAAGGGAATAGCCGGCACCGTGATCGCCGAACAAGGCTTCTTCCCCGAACAGCTCTTTTGTTTTCACCTCAGCATGTTGAGCACACATCAACACATTGACCAGCGTGGGATGGGTATGCACCACATAAGGGTACTCGATCAGATCATGCAGGGAGGTCTCTACCGAAGGACGCTTGCCCTTTTTAGGATGAGCGCGTGCCGCCATCAGGTCTTCCTTTACCTCCGCTTCCCGTTTATGAACATCCCGGCTGTATTGCTTTTTTCCAACAACTTTCAACCTGGTCCTGTCCAGTTGTACAAAACCGTCGACCGTAATGGTAGCCATGGCCACCCCACTGGCTTTAACCCATATAAAGCGATCATTCTTCCAGGAAGTATTTCCTCCCCCCGCAATCACATAATCCGGATTGGCTCCATAATATCTTGAGATTTCAACCAGCTGTTCGAGTTCCATTTGCATGACTCTCTCTTTTTTACACATTGGATTTCTTTTTTCCCAACCAGGGGGTTGCCCCGATAAACCAGATCACCGCTCCCACCAGCACCCAGGATTTCATAGCTTCTTCAGACATGGTTTCCATATAACGTAATACCGGAGGGACAAGTGTCAGCAGCAACCCTGCCATAGCCGTAATCTTAAAAACAATCTTTATCATGCTGCAACGGTTTTTGGTTTTTGATAAAGCTTACTAAAGAGAATGTATAAAAATCCTGCCATAAGCCATACCGGAAAAGGCAGGAAGAAAAGATCGATATGCAGGTAAAGGTTTGCAGCCAATGCTGCCGCGAGCATCAGGAACCAGGTCCATCCGGCAGCCTGGTTAAACAACAAACCGTGTCTTTCGGCATAATCATCTTCCAGGCCCATCCGGGGCAGCAGATAGAAATCGACAAAGATGACAGCGCCCATAGGCACCAGGATAAGCCCGTAGAGTGCCACAAAATCGAGCAACCGCATCACCAGGGCGGGGAAGAGAGCAGCCAGGGTGGTCACCAGACCGGCCACCAGGGTCACCTTCCAGCGGCTCCAGCCGGAGGCTACCTGCAGCGCCATGCCGGCACGGTACAGGGTGGGATTGGCGGTGGTCCAGCCTGCGATCACCACAGCCAGAGCCCCTGAAACGCCCAGGGCCTCATACGCCACCACCCCCGGAGCGTCGGAGTGAGCGGCAGCATAGAGAATCCCGGAAGCGATCCAGGCCACATAATGTCCCAGGAACATTCCTACTGCCGAGGCAAAACCGTAGGTCCATTTTCTAGCATACCGCAGGATGGTCAGGTCGGACATGCCCAGGTGCATGGCCGCATTGGCCAGCCAGGTAAAGAAGATCACATGCCAGATCGTAAACTGAGACTGACCCTTGAGCGCTACACCGGTCCATATCTTGGTCCGGGCCACTTCCCAGAAATTGCCGGAACCGGGATATACCCCCAGCTTGGGCATCACGGCAATGGCTGCCGCTAAAAAAATCAGAAACATCCAGGGTGCCGAGACCTTGGCAAAACGTGCCAGCGCATCAAACCCGAGAATGGCCATGGTCGTGATCACGGCCCCGACCGCAAAAACGGTAATTACCCAGCCTACACTGTTAGGAAACAGGTCCTGGAGCGTGGGCATGGTGATGTGAAAAGGAATCCCCACAGCCGTAGCAGAAACCGCCACCATCGCCCCGGCAAGAAAACAAAACATCAGGGCATTGACAATATTGTAGATAAAAACCAGGACCGGTCCGGCAATCTTCTTCAACTGCCAATACAGCGACAAGCGTTTTTTTACAGCAATAGGGGCCGTCAGGAAAGCCCAACTGAAGACCGCCAGGATATTCCCGATAAGGCCTCCGAGGAACATGTCCGTCACAGATACCCCGTGAGCGACGAACAGCATCCCGATGACAAATTCGGTGCCGGCCACGTGCTCGCCGGCATACATGCCCAGGAAATTGCCTATACTCTGAAGTTTATTTTCAGTTACCGGCTCCCGGTCAAACTCATACAGGGCATCCAGACGCTGGGAAAGAGTCGCTGCTGTATTCATAGGAATATTTTACCCGCCAATTTATAAAAAATAATATATTCTGTTCCTTTTCGGTTATCATCTTCAATACCAGTTACCATATAGGTGCGCTCCATCACCAGGGAACCAGCAGTCTTATCCAAAATAAAAAATATTGTTACAGAGGGCGATTAATATAGGAAGAATAATCTTTTAACACAGGTGTGTAATCCGACTCAAACAAGGGTGAAGTAATCATATAATCGGCTGTAGAACGGTTACTGGCCGTAGGGACATTATTCAGCACCGTAATGCGAAGGAGGGCTTTTACATCTACATCATGGGGCTGGGGTTCCATGGGATCCCAGAGAAAAATGACCATATCTATTTTCCCTTCAGCGATCATTGCCCCCAATTGCTGATCTCCGCCCAAAGGACCTGACTTTAAAAGGGTTATATCAAAGTCCATGGACTCTTTCCCTTCCAGATTCTTTTCTATGGTCTCCTTGACCAGTTTCCCGGTGGTCCCCGTACAAACCAACCTGTTCGGCAATAGCTTCCTGTAGTTATAGGCAACCCATTCCCGCAGGTCCTCTTTCCGGTTATCATGAGCTACCAAAGCGATTGTTTTTGTTTTCATCTGATAAAGCCTTTAATCTGTTATTGAGAAAGAGACGAAAATTTATTTCAGCATAAATTTCCCCGGATCGGGATAGTTTTTATCCGGATCATCCAGTACCAGCACCCAGTCGGTACGGGTACCGCCTGACGGAGGAACAAAAACTTTCGTTTTATGCGGATTGGCAAACGCCTCTATCGGAATGCTATTCCCTTCACGCGGATTGTACCAGTATCCGTTAAGCATGGCGGCCGTCATTTTCTCCATACGCAGATGAACAGGTGCGCCATAGGAGGTATAGACGATCACAAACGAACGGTCTGCACCCCGGGCTGCACGGATCACATTTTTATCCTGTCCGTAAACATTGGCCAGAAGGGATTGATCCGGGACCATCTCCAGAAAAGGACGTGATTCGAAAAGTTTGCGCATGTACCCCATCTGCATCGCTCCCGGCTGATGGATGGCATAGTACCAGGGGATCCGGGCCCAGGTGATCGGCGTTCGTTGAGGGGTCCACATCTGCCAGATATTATGGTTGCCATAAGTATGCCCCAAAGCGCCGGCCAGTACAGCCCAATAAGCTGCCTGGCGGGCATCGTAGGCCACAAACCGTTCATTCAATGCAGAGAAGGCTACGGGATGATCTTCATACTGAGGTTCTCCGTCCAGGCAGGGTTTCACAGGATGCAGATTATAATCATGATCAACTTGAATGTACACCGGATTGTTTCTCATTCCATGTCCCGTCTGTGCCATATTAAAATCAAGCCAGGATGTACTGTGAAACCATTGCGATGACGATTTCCCTCCGCTGGGATGATAGGTAATCAGATGTTTCCCCTGATCTCCGTCATGGATTCCTCCGGCCATGGCGCGAATGATCTCAAAATGCAAAGGTTTCTCCGGATTCCGATCACCCCCCAGGATCCAGATGATGTTGGGTTGGTCTTTGTATCTTTCCCCGAGCCATTTTCCATATTTTCGGGCTTTCTCTGGTGTATCAAAGATCACCGGCCCTACCCCCCATCGCTTGTTCCACTTGTCTCCCCAGGTGGGAAGCACAGCAATATACATACCCAGCTCGGCAGCTTTTTGTATCACCCAATCCACATGCTGAAAGTATTTTTCATTGGGGTGCAGAGGATCATCATCCGCCAACGGAACTTCCCCTTCCGCGTTGGGAGTATGCAGCCCGTCCAGCTCGGCCAGCACCACTGCCTGGACCACATTGAAGCCCTTGGCATGACGATCCTTCAGATACATCTCCGTCTCATTTTTCGTACAGCGGTGGAAGAGCTCCCAGCCGGTGTCCGCCATATAAAAGAAAACCGAACCGTCATCCTTTACCAGATGCCGGCCATCGGGACTGATATGCAACCATTGGGCTCGGACATTAATGACCAATACCACAAAAATTAAAAGTAAACCTGCCTTTTTCATCATTTTATATTTTCATTGAAATACTATACGGACAATAAATATTATATCATTTTTGGAGGGATCCAACCTTCAATACTTCGCGAATGCCGTACAAACGCCTCGGCATAGTCACAACCGTATTCAAGGCCCCGGAACCTTTCCATTTTTGTATGGAATTCGGGATAGGTTTCTTCTTTGATTTTCTGGCTTTTATGCACAAAACAGGCTTCATGTTTCTTTTGAATCACCGGTGTGATATCACAATAATCCGTAGGATGGAAAGTCTGGGTCTGTCCCCCTGCATCCACTTCGAAATAATAGAGCGCTGCTTTCATTCCCTGCGCCAGCCAAGCGTCATAGATCAGAATTGAGCAGGCCCGGTGATCGCGATGTGTATCCACCGGCCAGTGGGTAAAGATGATATCGGGGTTTTCATTTTTGATCATGGCCAGCACTAATTCATACTGACTCCTGTCTACGACAGTATCCCCGTCAATCTGGCCGCCAAACACAGGTTTCGCTTTCATAATTTTACAAGCTTCACGGAGTTCGGCGGTTCTGATTTTCGCAGCTTCTTCATGGGTTTTTCCGGGAATACCAGCTTCGCCACGGGTCAGATAAAATGCCGTCACATCATGCCCGGCCTGAGTATACCTCAGGATTGTTCCTCCACAGCCGGTTTCGGGATCATCGGGATGGGCACCCGCCACCAGAATCTTTAGTTTCTTTTCAGGGAGTTCCGGTTTCTCAGGATTCATGGCATCCAAAGGACGGGAAAAAGCGGCTCCGGCAGCTGCTGCCGAAAGGCCAAGCATATTTCTGCGTTTCATATTTATAAATAATAATAAGAGGGATAAAGATACATTTTCCCTTTAAATGTTTACTATTTACAAATCATTTTATTTTTACTTTAACTTATTTTTTCAGTAGTGTCCGGTAAAAAGCCAGTCAAAAATGCAAAACAAAAGAACTGAAAAAATATTCTTCTCGAATGAATAGATCCTTTTCGGTATTGCAGGGAGTTTATACGTTTATCGGAGAAACCGGATGCATTATCGCAATGCCTGCCGGTTTTCAGGTTTTACTTTTTTGCTATTTGCGCAATAATTGAAATAATTATCGACAAATGGCTTTTTCTCCGGAACTACAGCGGTTTTTTGGCTTCATCAAAAAAGGCCATAATATTTTCCACGGGGGTATCATCCTGAATGTTATGTGCCGGGGCGATGATATACCCGCCGTTCTCTCCCAGGATCCTGTTCAAACGTCGCACCTCGGCCCGGATATCTTCCGGCGTCCCGGTAGGCATCAGTTTCTGTATATCTAAGCCGCCGAAAAAGACCAACTGGTCTCCGTAAGTCTTTTTCAGGAATTCCGCATCCATCCCTGCCGCCAACGGTTGAATGGGATTAAGCACATCCAGACCGATCTCTATAAGCTCTGGGATGATGGGCAGGACAGAGCCACATGTATGCCAGGCGATCTTAATGTCCGGATTCACTTTCCGGAATTCTTCAAACATATATTTCATTCGGGGTTTGAAATATTGTCTCCACAAGTCCGGGGAGATCAGCATCCCCTTCTGTGAGCCGAAATCATCACCGGCCCAGATCATGTCGGCCCCCATGGCAATCAGCTCTTTTCCAATGGCCAGATTCACCTCCATGATACGATCCAGCAGAGGCTCTACATATTCAGCGCTCATCATCATGTCAACAAGCAGCTTTTCCAGACCCACCAGGTACCAGGATGTTTCAAAAATAGCCGTTTCCAGGTCCGCTACGATCACATATTCATCTTTATACTTGCTGTAATTTGCCCTGGCAACATCGAATCGTCCGGGAGCATAAGGATCCGGAAAATCGAAATTATCAATATCCGCTTTGGTGGCTGCATGTGCAAGGGGATATTCATAAAACTCAAAATAAATCCCCTGATCAATGAACTTCATATGCCATTCATTTTCTAAAATCCCGTTTCCGGTATCCCGGGTAGGAAAATTGTCCGGGGCACAGGCTGCGATACCAACGAAGTCGTTGCCCAGTGAGGTGAGCAGGTCCATGTGCGAGATACGCGTGGACAGCAGCGAATCATAGGGATCCTCGTAAGGCATACCCAGATGATCCGACATTTTCCGTGCCACCTGAGGGGTGAACGTCACAAAAATGGGGGGCCGGTCAGGATTTTCGTGACGCATGGTCTTTGCAAAACGCTCTTTTGGTGTCATTATATTATTTATTTCTGTCATTCAAATTGCTGAATGTAATTCCCGGCTCCTATGTTAAAAATGGATACCACCAGGATGGTCAGACCAAAGGTAAGCCCTCCTATCCCCCACAACACACCAAAAACATAAGGCCAGATCAGATTATTCAACGGGACACTGTGCATCAACTCCCGCAGGCCGGGAACAAAAATCAGAGAGACCAGCCAGGACATCAGAATCCAGGAGAAAAAACCTCCCGTCAACCAGTACACCTCCCACGCCCAGTCCTTTACTTTGTTGTAAGGAATATAAACACTGGCAGCCGCCTGCCCCCCCAACGCGTGATAAAAATTTCCCAGTAAAGGATTCATGTCGTTTATGATTTGAAGTACAAATAAAACATTTCTTAACGATTAACGCAAACGATTGTGTGATTCAGTTAAAAAATTGTATTTTTGAAGCAGGAATATTTTGTCTGTTAAAATCTGCTAAAATAAGAGGGTAGTACAAATGAGGAAGTTCATAATACTGGCAGGGTTGGTCCTGTTCTATTCGTTAGAAGCTGTTGCTGTGAGTTATTATTGCGATCTGGTGAATGGCAGCATGGCAAACAGCGGATATACACCGGCAACAGCATGGAGCACGTTGCAGGCTGTTTTTGAAGCCCACAAATCCTTTCAGGCGGGGGACACGATCTTCCTGATGCCGGGGAACCATGGCAAGCCTTATCTCTTCGGTAGAAACAGCAATTATGTGGTCGTTATCCCAACCGGGAGTGATACGGCAATGGTGGAGTCAATCAAATTTTCCAGCGCCTCCTACTGGAAAATCGAGGGCCTGCATATCTCCTCGGAACTGCCTGAAGGCAATGATGTATACGACATGATCTTCCTGGTACAGACCAGCTCCAATTCGGATCACATTCTTTTTGAGGATTGTGACGTTTACAGCAACGCCGACACCAAAAACTGGAATCGCACCGACTGGTTCAACCGCACCTCCAGCGGTTTTATGATAAAAAGCAGCGAAAGTGGTCTGTATAACAATCATATCCGAAATATTAACTTTGCTCTGGTGGTGGAAGGGCAGCATACCATAATAAAAGGCAACACGATCGAGAATTTTGTAGGTGATGCCATACGCGGGCTGGCCAGCTATTGCCGGTATGAAAACAATTTTGTAAAAAACTGTTATGACGTGACCGGTTACAGTCCTTCTGATGAAGGTCCCGGCAACCATGACGACGGGTTCCAAAGCTACACCAGCGCGGTGGGCGGTGTGGAAGAGACCGTCCGTGACGTGGTCCTCCGCAATAATATCATCATCAGCTATACGGATACCAATCAGATCGAGAAATCGATGATGCAGGGGATCGGTTGCTTTGACGGATACTTTTACAACTGGACCATTGAGAACAACCTGGTGGTCAGTGATGTGTGGAATGGTATCTCTTTTCTGGGCGTTGACAAATCTAAGATAGCCAAATGATTTTATCCGTTATTAATCCTTTCAGGAAAAATGCATCATGAACCGAACCCTGCATTCCATATTCCGGCCTGTATGTTTGTTCCTTCTTCTCGTGGGAACAAGCGTCCTGTTTTTTCCGCGTCTCTCAGAGGCACAGGAATCCTCTGTAGAGGTTAACTTCCAAGGGAAAGACTATACTCAGCTTAAACATGCCTGGACGGCTCAATGGATTACTCATCCGGAAGCCTCAACCCTGGACTATGGAGTTTTTCTGTTCAGAAAAGATTTCACTCTCACCGCCATCCCGGATTCGTTCAGGGTTTTTTTATCTGCCGATAACCGTTACAGGTTTTACGTCAACGGCACCTTCATATGCTCAGGACCCGCAGAAGGGGATCTCTTAAACTGGCGTTATGAGACTACCGATATAGCACCCTATCTGCTAAAAGGTAAAAACACCCTGGCCATGGAAGTGATCAACTTCGGAGAATACCGGAAAGCTGCCCAACAGACCTTTCAAACCGCATTGATCCTGCAAGGAGATAAAAATCTCCCCTTAAATGTCAATACGGGAACAATGACATGGAAAGTCATACGGGATGCTGCGTATGAAGACATCCCTTTTGTCAGTGATTCCCTGGGGGCTTATTATGCCGCCGGCCCCGGAGATAAAATGGATGGGAAAAAACATCCCTGGGGATGGAAACAACCCGGATATGATGATTCGGACTGGCTCAGGCCCAAAAAAGCCACCGTGGAATTTGCCGTAGGCAGAGGATTTTTATACGGTAGCACCTGGTTCCTCGTACCCCGCACGATACCATTTATGGAACGAGAAACACAAAGGTTCCCGAAGATAATAAGATCTGAAAACATGGACCCGGACCCGGCCTTTCTGAATGGTACCGGCCATCTGGTTATTCCTTCCAATACCACAATCTCTCTTTTACTCGACCAGACCTTTCACACCACCGGATATCCTGAATTGACTTATAGCAAGGGGAAAAACAGCCGTATCAAAATCACCTATGCGGAAGCATTATTTAAAACAACCCCATCATATGAGAACACTTCGGACGGGAACCTCAGCTATTACGACCTTAAAGGAAACAGGAATATTTTCAAAAATAAAGAAATCCGCGGCATCTACGATATCCTGCTACCCGACGGTGGTGACCACAGGAGCTTTGTTCCCTGGGGCAGACGCACCTACCGGTTTGTTCAGTTTGAAATAAAAACCGGTAACGAACCCCTTATCCTGGAAGATTACCACAGTGTTTACACGGTTTATCCTTTCCAGCAGAAAGCCCGTTTTGAATCTGACGATACCCTGCTTACCAGGATCTGGCAGGTTGCCTGGAGAACAATCCGTAATTCTGCGGCAGAAACCTACATGGATCCTTACTATGAACAACTACAATACATCGGGGATACACGGATAGAAGCACTGGTATCCCTGTGTGTCTCAGGCGACGACCGGCTGATGCGCAAGGCCATACGACAGTTCGACAACTCACGCATCCCGGACGGTCTCACCCAAAGCAGATACCCTGCTTATATCACCCAGATTATTCCGCCCTATTCCCTGCTCTGGATCGATATGATCCACGATTATTTCATGTACAGGAACGATCCCGGCTTTATCCGGGATTTTCTCCCAGGTATTTCGGATGTTCTGGAATGGTTCGAAAGACACATTGACAGTACCGGCTTGTTGTCCGGTCTCGAATGGTGGAACTTTACCGACTGGGCCCGGGGCTTTCCAAACGGGATTCCCCCGGGTGCCGACAAAGGTCATTCTGCCAATGTCTCCCTCCAATTCGTGATCGCCCTGAAAAATGCTGCAGAATTATTTGATTTCTTTGGTCTGAAAGAAAAAGCCGGAAAATACCGGACCCTGGCCACCCGCATATCAGAGCAGGTAACCCGTTTGTGCTATGACCCCGGCAGAAAGATGATTGCAGAAACACCGGAAAAAAAGATCTTCTCACAACACACCAATGTCTTTGCAATCCTGGCCGATGTTTTGCCAAAAAGTGAACAGCAGGCACTTATGAATCGCATCCTGACCGATTCTTCCCTGATACAAGCCACCATCTACTTCAGGTTCTATCTTTTCAGAGCCCTGCAAAAAACAGGCATGGGAAACCGCTATACCGAAATGCTGGGTCCCTGGACTCACATGATCAGGAACGGTATGACTACTTTCGGAGAAACAGATATCAATCCCCGGTCGGAATGCCACGGATGGAGTGCCAGCCCTTGTTTTGACTTTTTACATACCATTGCAGGTATTTATCCGGGATCACCGGGTTTCTCCACGGTGATAATACAGCCTAATCCCGGAAACCTCTCTAGGTTTCATGCAGCTTTCCCTCACCCCGGTGGCATGATTATCGTAGACTATTCCGGAAATAATAATAAAAAAACCTTTACCGTCACACTGCCTCCGGGACTGAGGGGCTACCTGATCGAAGGGAAAAGAACCATTCCTGTTAATCACGGGAAACAAACCATACCTATTAAATAAACTAATTTCTCCCCGAAAAGGATTTTCCCGCATTACCACTGAAGACGGACTGCCTTCCAATTTCATCAAATCCATCGAAGAGGATAAAGATAAAAATCTATGGGTTAGTACAAACAAAGGCCTTGCAGAGATCATAAGGGATAGCGTTACACATAAAATCATACGTATAAAAAAATTTGATGTGGAAGACGGTCTGCAGGATGAGGAATTTCTTGAAAATTCCTCTCTCACGGGGGTGGACGGAACGATGTTTTTTGGCGGAACCAACGGTTTTAACCTCTTCCATCCGTACAAAATCGTTGACAACCCCATCCCTCCGATCTGCATGATCACAGGCCTGAGAATCTTTCAGAAACCGGTATTCCCACACCAAAAGATCCTGGGGAAAACCATACTCACTAAACCCATCTCCGAAACCAGGGAGATCATCCTTAATTATAAACACAATGTATTTACCATTGAGTTCACGGGATTGCATTTCGAATATCCTGAAAAAAACAAGTATGCTTATATGCTCGAGAACTTTGATAAGACCTGGCAATATACCGATGCACACCGTCGCGAAGCAACCTACACCAACCTGGACGGGGGAAAATATATTTTCAAGGTAAAAGCAGCCAACAGCGATGGGGTATGGAATCCTGTACCCGCTGAATTGATCATTCATATCATCCCTCCTTTTACCAAGACCCTTCTTTTCAAATTCATCATTCTGTCCCTGATCATTCTGGTTGTTTTTCTGTACTTCGAAGCAAGACTCCTGATCACACGGAGACAGAAAAAGTTATTGCAAATGCAGGTAGCTGTCCGTACCAAAGAAATACGCCGGCAAAGAGATGAGATCCTGCAGCAAAAAGAGCAGATAGAACAACAATCCCATGAAATACGCCGGATGAATGAACTGTTGAAAAAACACAATATCAAACTGTCGGAAGAACTGAAAGGAATCTCGGAAGCACGTGTTATGCAGAAGCTCCTGGACTACAACGAATTCAGAAAATTCTTTCCAAACAAAGATGCGTGCTACAAACTTCTGGCCAATCTGAAATGGGGGAAGGGATTTACCTGTAAGAAATGTGGGAGCACTAAATACAGTGTGGATGAACCTTTTGTCAGAAGATGCAAGATTTGCAACTACAAAGAATCAGTTACCGCAGGGACCATTTTTCACCACCTCCGTTTTCCGATCGAAAAAGCCTTGTATATACTGATCATCACAAGCACAGGCCGAACCATTAACATCACTCAGTTATCCCAAACACTAAACTTGCGTATGAAAACCTGCTGGTTGTTTCATAAAAAAGTTAAAAAATACATGAACGAACGCTATAAAAAACACCGCCGTAAAAAAGAATCCTGGATAGATTTGCTGCTTATGGAAGACTCCGGTACGCCTAAATAATCGTATCAGCCCCCTTTTGGCCGGCTCCCGGAAAGACCACAGCCCCCTCTTTTAAATATGTATTTAAATAAATATTTTAATATGTATTTAAATTGCGCCGGTAAACATAATATACCTCAGAATATCATGTTCTCTGCAAAAATATCCTGAAAATCAGGATTGGTTTCCAGAGACAGATGGATGGTTTTCTGCAGGATGTCACGTATCTTATCTCCATTTTCAAAAAGTGACATTTTTGCCCCCAGCAGGGCCGTATTTCCCATCTTGATGATCTTATCCGCCGGATATTTCAGCAAACCAATCCGGCGGGTATTTTCGAGATTGATAAAGCTACCGAAAGCACCGGACACATACACATTCCGGATATCTTCCGGGGCAAAGCCCAGCGTTTCCCTCAGGATTTGAATGCCTGAAGCCACAGCCCCTTTGGCCAGCTGCAATTCACGAATATCTTTTTGGGTAAGAAAAACTTCGGGTGTGAGGTCAATACGGCCGGATTCTCCTTTGATCCTGCCGCCGATATCAATTTTACCGGTTTCCAGAAAGACCGCAATGGCATCTATCAGTCCGCTGCCGCAGATCCCCCGGGCTTTCTCATTGCCGATTATATGCACCCTGATTGCCTCCTCTGACCTTGTCACCGAGGAGATGGCCCCTGTTGTGGCACGCATGCCCATATGGATATTGGTACCTTCAAAGGCAGGGCCTGCTGCCGTCGAGGCACATAGGATCCTGTCTCTGTTTCCCACTACGATCTCCCCATTTGTCCCCAGGTCCACCAGAATTAAAGGATCCTTGCTCTCTGCCATGCCTGTGGCCAGGATGCCCGCCAGGATATCGCTTCCTACGAAACTGCCCAGCACCGGAAGAAATTCAATATCCGTATGATCATCCGTTTTTAAACCCAGTTCTTCCGGTGTAAAATGACAAGCGCCCCCCTCCGGGGTTTCAAAAGGATAAGAGGCCATGGGTGTCAGATCCCTGCCGCAAAAAAGATGATGCATCACTGTGTTGCCTACCACTACAATTTTTTCCGGAGCTATACCTCCGGCTTTCCTGATCAGGCGGTGGATCATGGTGGCAAATTTCTCACGTACCAGGCGGGTAAGCGTTGCCTGTCCATCCTGCAACACGGCATATTCGATGCGGGAGATCACATCCGCCCCATGTTGTGCCTGCGGATTTACAGCGGTCTCCACTCCTATTACCTTTCCGGTTTTCAGGTTGACCAGTTGGGTCACCATGGTTGTGGTACCCAGGTCAAAGGCAATGCCATATCCTTCCTGCGGCTTAAAAAGAAAAGGAGAACTATCGGCCAGGATAAATGTGTCGAACTGTCCGATTTCCAGAGTAACATCTCCTGTAACATAACTCTGGCATGCCAGCCGCCAGGAAAAATCCAGATTTAGTTTCTCCAGCAGGCTCCTGTGTCGTTCATCGAAAGATACATCCCCTTTCAACACCTTCACCCGGCATCCGCCACAGATCCCTTTTCCTCCACAGGGAAATTCCACCCCGTAGGAAAACAATACGTCTTTCAAAGGGGTTCCCTCCGGCACCTCCACCTTCTTTCCCAAAGGCTCCAGATGTACTGTAAAATGATCTTTCATCTATTGAGTCCGGAGTGAAAAATGTTACGTGAAAATTTATCAATGCTCACAATAACCACAAAGTACAAACTACAAACTACAAACCACAAACCTCAAACTACAAACCTCAAACTACAAACTACAAACCCAACTCCTCCGCCGATTGGCGGATACGCCTGGCAAAGCCACAAACTATGCACTTTTCACCAGAGCATCCAGGTACTCCGTAGCTCCCTGAGGATCGGGCGAATAGAAATCGGCCCCGATCTGGGTGCAGAAATCCTGTGAAAGGGGCGCTCCGCCCACCATCACAATCGTCTTCGGACTCACCTCCTTGATCTTTTCTGTGATTCCTTTCATGTTGACCATGGTAGTCGTTAGCAGGGCGGACATGCCTACAATAGCGTCCGGATATTCTTCAAGGGCAGCCAAGAACTTTTCAAAAGAGGTATCGGAACCCAGGTCGACCACTTTCCAACCGGCTCCTTCGATCATCATGGCCACCAGGTTTTTCCCGATATCATGCAGGTCTCCCTGCACCGTTCCCATGATTACGGTACCTTTTTGTTTCACCGAACCGGACTTAAAAAAAGGCTCGATATGCTTCATGGCTGCTTTCATAGCCTTGGCAGCCATCAGCATCTCCGGGACAAAAGCCCTGCCGGCACTAAAATCCTCACCGATCAGGTGCATCCCTTTGACCAGCGCTTTTTGCAATACTTCGTCCGGCGTAAACCCCATTTTCAAGGCTTCGGCCGTAAGCTCATCAGCGCCGTCCTGACCTTTCAGATCCGGAGGATAAGGCGAATTCTTATCCGCTTTCCCCCGTTTTACAACAATCGTCAGTTTTTCAAGAATATCTACCATTTTTATAGGGTTTTAATTCGATGTTGCCCCAAATATAAATATATTTTTACTCACAACATCGGCTTAACTGTTTCTTTTACAAAATATAAGACCGGCTCTCCCGTTTCTTGTCTACAGATATTAGCCAAATTGTTTTTACACAAATAAGGTCATCATTCCTTTAACTTTTTTTATATCAGGATATTCTTCCCTTCCGACTTCCAAAATATTTATGCATTTAACTTTAATTCTCCCTTCTAACTTCTCATTTCTCATTTCTCATTTCTCTCATCCAACTCTTTCAAATTAAACCTTACACTTAGAATATAAGGCTGTTCATTCTTCTCCCAATGTCCATAGGTAGTGGTAACAAAGGTTCCGTCAGGCAACAACTCCAGTCCGGCATAGGCACAATCCCATCCGACCTTGTTATCTTTTAATCTTATCCTGTACTCACCTTTCCCACCGTGTACCAGGTCGTCATAGGTCCCCACCCAGGCGACCCAGTCTCCTTCCGTCGGGCTGCCCAGTCCTGTTTCTTCCGCGACCTTGCTGTAATTGGATTCGTGTTTTTCTTTGGCCATCCCGATCAACTCACGATGAAAACTTTCCGGGCTCACATCCCGAAAAACGACCACAAGTCGTCCGTCCGGCGCATATTTCAGCACATGTCTGTCGCCGGTCAGTTCGTTGGGGAGCGGCCGGGGACGGCTCCAGCTCTTTCCTTCATCATTGGAAAAAATGATCTGTGAATGGTCCCTGCGGCTGTTTTCCCGCAATAGCACCGCCAGTTGTGTCCCATCCGGTGAACGGATAATACCCGGCTCGCAAATGTGTATTTCCCTGGATTGAACAACGGCTTCAGGATAGGTCCAGATCAGGCCCCCGTCGTCGGAAAAAGTTTTATACAACGTAAACATACGACTGTTGAAGTCTTTTTTATCATTTTTATACCATTCGGGGCCCTTTCGTGTAAAGAATCTCATGTCGTCATGGAACATAGCCATGTAATGTCCTTTCCCGGTATTTACGGGGGTCATACAAGCCATCACCACGATACCGCCCCAGGTGCCGGCGGGTTCCAGCTCACTCCAGGAAGCTCCGTTATCTTCCGATACAGAGAACCGTGCAGGGTACAATCCCGACCAAAGAAGGATTCTCTTCTTCCCGTATTTATCCATGGTCCGGAACAAGGTAGGTACCTCTTTGGAGGTCTTCCAGGATGCCGGGACAGGAAGTCTTTCACTCCAGGTGCGTCCTCCGTCGGCACTGCGTTTGTATACGATCTGTCCCCTGCCGTGTCCTTCCGGGTAGACCACCAGCATGGTCTTCCCGTCTTCCAGCAATAACGTGGTGGGGTGACCCAGGTATTGTCCTTTTTCCTTATCCACCACTATCTGCCGCGATCTGTCCCCGTCCAGGTCAATCACGGGAATCCTCAAATAAGGTGCTGGTTTGGTCTCCTCATCGCCTTTTCTGATCCAATCCAATGAGAACTTCCTGAAGCGGATGGTACGGTAGTGATCCGCTTCGTACAATAATCCGATCTGATCGTTCTGAAGCTGTGTCAGACAAGAATAGGCAAAAAAAGCAGGGGTAACGGTGCGGCTGTATTTCCAGTTTTTACCCTCATCATCACTCATGCGTATTGTTCCGGTATTCCGGGCATATTTATTGGCCGGAGAAGCCTGTAGTATCAGACGACCTTCTTTCTCAGGAGCGTCAATGCCCAGCAATGATCCCTGACACGCAGTTCCCGGCAGTCCGAAATCAAGACGCATAGGCGACCAGGTGCGTCCACCGTCACGGCTTACCGACACCTGCCGGTAGAGTCCTCCCTGATTGCGGGCCACAAACAGAACACTACCGTCGGACAGTTCTGCTACCTGGGCTTCATTGCCATAGCCGGTCTGCCCTTCCCGGTGCATATCATTGCTAATCTTCCATGTTTTCCCTTCATCATCGCTCCAGGCTACCGCATTGGTCCAAACCCGGTTGTTGTCATCAATCTTTTTCGTAAGATAAAGGGGGATAACAATCCGTCCTTCAAATTTCCCTCTTTTCAGTTGTATCCCGATACCGGGACTTCCCACCGATATACGGTCGTGGGGCCGGATCATGCCGGTGATTTCCCGGGGCCGGCTCCAGGACAGACCGTCATCATCGCTGGATGTCAGCCAGCTGTGGGTGTTGCGCGGACCGTCATATCCCTCATCCGCCATCTGTATCCAGCCGCTGTTACGGGAATGGATACCATACGGATATTCCTGAAAGATCAGCAGGATGCGCCCGGACGAGAGTACCACGGCCATAGGGTCGTTGAGTGAGCTTTTCCCATAATCGGCAATTACGTGAACAGAACTCCATGTTTTCCCGTTATCGGCAGACCTTCGAACTACAATATCATTTTGAGCATGATCCCCTAGTCCTACCCTTCTTTCCGCAAAGGCAAGCAGCGTCCCTTCCCGGGTAGTCACCAGGGACGGAATACGGTAGCCATATTGGGAGTCGCCCAAACCAATTTTATACACAATGATATCTTCAGCAGATTGAGCGATACCATTTAACTGCATCAATACGGTCAGAAAAAAAAACAGCTTTACAACTTTCATGATCTTTTCTTGTCTTATTACAGTGCCCTAAAATAAAACATTTCTTAAAACGAACTATCCCCGAAGCTGCCCGTCCGACTGGCGTCAGCCGGGCAGAAGCCATCAGAGTATTTCCTGCCTGCCCTGCCTACCCTGCCGGCAGGCAATCGGCAGGCGCTCGTTTTATTTTGACCTAAAGGTACAAAAACCGAAATTTTTTGTTTCACCTCTCCCAAAACTTTCACCGAAAGTTTTGACCTCTCCTCAAGGAGAGGTACAAGCGGAACCCCGGGGCAACCCGTCCGAACGTCTTCAGCCGGGCGGAAGCCCCGAGGAATTTTTTGATTAAAGTTTATTCTTATAATTGCTCAAAAACAATACTGATAAATATACCATCCTCCCATCATTCCTTCATTCAATCAATCAATCAATCAATCATTTATTCCCGCCTTCGCTAAGGCTTCGGACGGGCAAAGTATTCTATCATTTACTCATTCCATCATGCCATTCTTCCATCTTTCCATTATTCCATTTCCCCAATCTTCATTAACCTTCGAAAACATTTAAACACATAACTCATTATGACCGGACGGGAACGTATGATACAAGCCATGCACCTGGAAGAAACCGGACTTACACTTATCCTTTCATCCCCAAAAAACCGTCATTCATAAATCTTTTTCCTGTGTATTTGTTTGATTAGAAACTTTTTATTTATTTTGATTTAATCGCTTACAAACTCATTAAAAAATCAACCGTCATGAAACGCTTATACATTGCTTTGGCTTTTATTCTGGCTGCTTCACTCCTGCAGGCACAGCAATACTCCAACCAACTTAAGCCGCTACTCATAGATCTACCGGGATGGAATGCTGACAGTCCGCAGGGAATGGATGCAAGCTTCAACAATACGTACATGATTACAGCCACCCGTGAATATACCCGGGGTGATGCAACTTTGGAAGGGTCTGTCCTGATCGGACAAGCGGCCTCTTCTTACGACATCCCCAAAGTCAGTTATGAAACGGATGAAGGTTTTTTAAGATCCGAGAAAATCAAGAACTATCCCCTCTATATTTCTTACGACAAATCGGATAAATCCGGAGCCATATTTATCGTTCTGACTGCCAGTCCGCAGTCGGCTATCTTTGTATTAACCTATCAAAATACGGATTGGCAGACCGCTCTCGATCTGGCTAAAAAGTTTGACTGGGATGCCATGAAGAAGATCGCCCTGGAGGTAAAATGACTTCTGTCTTACATCCCCTCATGTTCCGTTCTCTTTATAATCTCATTCTGCAGTTCCACTCCCAAATCATTAAAATAATCACTGTATCCGGCCACGCGTACGATCAGGTCGCGGTATCTCTCAGGATGTTTCTGTGCATCCCGCAGGGTCTCGGCACGTACCACGTTGAACTGGATATGATGACCGTCCAACCGGAAATAAGAACGAATTAAAGCAGTCAGCTTTTGTTTGGCATCCTGATCGCTGAAAAATTCCGGTGAGAATTTCTGGTTCAACAGGGTCCCTCCCGTTCGCAAATGATCGATCTTTGAGACCGATCTGATCACAGATGTCGGACCCTGACGGTCGGCGCCCTGCACCGGCGAGATGCCTTCCGAAAGAGGTTCTCCGGCTTTTCGCCCGTCGGGCATGGCACCGATCACCGACCCGAAATACACATGACTGGTCGTGGGCAACAGGTTGATGCGAAACGTCCCGCCACGTGAAGAAGGCCTACCGTCCACCGCTTCAAAAAATATCTCAAAGACCTCCCGTGCCTTCACGTCGGCATAGTCGTCATCGTTCCCGAATTTAGGGGTCATATACACCAGGTCGTGCCGGATCTCATCATACCCGTCAAAATTCTTTTCCAGCATATTCAGCATGGAAGACATGGAAATATCTTTTTTATCAAAAACATGGTATTTCAAAGAGGTGAGGTTGTCCGTAATGCTTCCGAGCCCCACCCCCTGGATGTAGCTGGTATTATAGCGGGCCCCGCCTGCGTTGTAGTCCCTGCCGTTGGCAATGCAATCGTCAATGAATAAAGACAGAAACGGCGCCGGCAGATACCGGGCATTGATCCTTTCGATGATATTATTTCCTCTGATCTTTATGTCAAGGAAATAATTCATCTGCTTCTCAAAGGCCTGCATCAGTTCTTCAAAACTCTTAAACCCGCGCGGATCGCCGGTCGTCAGTCCGATCTTTTTCCCGCTGCGTGGGTCCGTCCCGTCGTGCAGGGTTACCTCCAGCACTTTGTTGAAATTAAAATATCCGGTAAGGATATAGGCTTCGGTCCCGAATGCCCCCGATTCCACACAACCACTGGCGCCTCCTCTCCGGGCATCTTCAATGTCCTTACCCTGCCGTACCAGTTCTGCCACGATAGCATCGGTATTGAACACAGAGGGTTGTCCGAAACCGGTCTTGATAATATCCAGCGCCCGGTGAATAAACCGGTCCGGGTTTTTCCGGCTCACCTGGATCATGGAGGAGGGTTGCAGGAGTCGCATCTCTTCTATCACATCCAGGATCAGGAAGGTCAGTTTATTGACGGCATCCTCCCCGCCGGGCGTAACCCCGCCCAGGTTGATCAGGGTAAAGTCGGTATAGGTGTTGCTCTCCTGTGCCGTCACTCCTATTTTCGGCGGCGAGGGATGGTTGTTGAACTTCACCCAGAAGCAGGATAGCAACTCCCGGGCTTTTTCTTCCGTGAGGGAACCTTCCTCCAGTCCTTTGCGGTAGAAAGGCAGCAGGTGCTGGTCGAGACGGCCCGGGTTGAAAGAGTCCCATGGATTCAGCTCCGACACCACCCCCAGATGAACAAACCAATAGTACTGCAAAGCCTCGTGGAAGGTGCGGGGAGCGTGGGCCGGCACCCACCGGCAGACGGCCTCCATCTCTTCGAGCTCGCGGCGCCGTAAGGGGTCTTTCTCACGGGCGGCCTCCCCGTGTAAAAGATCAGCATAGCGTCCTGCAAAGCGCATCACGGCGCCGGCAGCCAGGCTCATGGCCGTCAGCTCTTCCCGTTTATCCAGCGCTTCCGGGTCATGGAAATAATCCAACGCCCGGATCTGCCGGCGTATTTCCTGCTGCAGATCTATCAACCCTTTGTGATAGATTTTATCTCCCAGCACCGTATGTCCCGGCGCTCTTTGCTCCTGAAACTCAGTGAACACGCCGGCATGATATGCGTTCAGCCAGCTCTTGTCCATCGCAGTCATGAGCCGGTCGCGGTTGGTGCGGCCTCTCCAGAAAGGAATGATCTCCTCGCGGTAGACCCGGTACACTTCTTCCTCCACCTTAAATGACACCTTGGGTCTGGCGTCGAGGATCTCCAGGTCTTTCAGCGAGTGAAGGGTGATCTCGGGATAGGTGGGCGTAGCTTTAGGTGCCGGCCCACGCTCCCCTACGATCATCTCTCCCTCTCCCAGCCAGAGTTTCTTGTGGCTGAGGAAATGATCCAGCGCCAGCGCCCGCTGCACCGGGACCGACCGGCCCCGGGCATCCTGGCTCTTGTAGAATTCCGTGATCAGCACGGCCCGCTCGGGCGAGATGCGGTTGACCGCATTCAGGCTCTGCTCTCTTAGTTTTTCAACACGTGATGTCATAATTTCTCTTTTTTTGGGAGACAAGGCATGCCTTGTCTTTACATTTTCAATACAAATTAATGCTCCTTTTTCATTGATATTTTATATTTGATCTCCGTTCCCATTATCCTCCGATCTTTACTTGAAAACCGGCCCTTTCAAATTTCTTTTTCATCCGTTCCAGGTCATCCGCTCCCGGTTCGGGGATGCCGGACATTTTGTAATCCATGCCGAACTTTTCATATTTATGGGTAGCCATGGCATGATAAGGCAACAAGTCCACTTCCACAATGGCAGGTGTGAGGGACTTCAGAAAATGCAGGGTCCGTCCAATATTTTCATCATCATCATTCATGGCAGGGAGTACCGGCAAGCGGATCATTATCTTTTTGTTCTGAGAAGCAAGGAAGGTAAGGTTTTCCAGGATCCTCCCGTTGGATACGCCGGTATATGCCAAGTGCCTGCGGTCATCCATATGTTTCACGTCATATAAAAAGATATCGGTCAACGCCATTATTTTCATCAGGTTCTTCCGGGAAGTATATCCGGTGGTATCAACTGCCGTATGGAATCCTTCCCTTTTGCAGGCGAGCAGGAGATCTTCCAGAAAATCCACCTGTCCCAGGGGCTCTCCTCCCGAGAAGGTCACGCCTCCCCCCGATTCTTCCATAAATACGCGCTCCCTGACAATCTCATTCATGACCTCTTCCGTATCCATCCAACGCCCAACAGTCTCTTTCACCGGAAAATCCCTGCCTTCCATTTTATGAACGGACACCACCTCTTCCTCGTCCTTCCGTATCCCCTCCGGGTTGTGGCACCACCAGCATTGCAGCGGACAGCCTTTAAAAAATACGGTCGTCCGGATCCCGGGACCGTCATGCACGGCAAACCGTTTAATATCGAAAATCAAACCTTTCATCCAAAAAATAATAATACCCTTTCCTGCCCCCTCTTCCCCTGGAGGGAAAGTTGGGATTAGGATTCATGATAAAAATTAAAATAACACATGGTTATCAGGAATGAGAATGTAAAAAATAAAAGGGATCGGCGTCTTCTGGGACGCAAAAAACAATTAAAACACTAATAAATCCAACACTCGAAGAGATGGTGCACAAAAAGCTTCTTGTATTTTTTAATTGCCGGCATATCAGGACATTTATGCATGCAAGATAATGAAAATCCTTAAAATGTCCAAAGACCTTTGCCTGGTTTCATATTCATTATTTCCTCGCTGATCACGCAGATTTGCGCAGACAAGCATTCGTCGATCATCGTTCGTCGATCATCGTTCCTAAAACGCTTCTCCAAACCCGAAAAACAGCGTATATCCCTCCCTGGAAAAGCCTGCATCTATCCGCAGCACCGAGCTGGTGGCCCTGTCGATGAAGATCCTTACTCCCCCGCCCCCGGCATAATGGAAACCGCTGCTTTTGAAATCCACCGGCCGCGACGCCACCTGTCCCATCCCTCCGAAAACAGTACCTCCCACAATACCGAAAAGAGGAAAACGCATTTCCAGTTGAGCCATGGCCATCGTTTTATCACGGAAACGTCCCCGGTAGATGCCTCTCATCCTGTTTTTGCCACCTACAACGGCCAGCGATTGTACCGGCACCTCCCCGGTTTTGATCTCCGAATACAACTGACCCGCCAACGTCAGTTGCGGCAAAGGAGAATAATATTTTCGCAAATCCACCGTAAAACTTCCGTAATCAAATTGACTACCGAGAAGATGTGTGTACCCGTCGTAGGAAAAATAAATATAGGAACCTTTCTTTGCGCGCAATCTGTTGTCCCGGCCTTCTCTGAAATATTTAATCCCCAAACCGGCCTGAACCCCTTCGTTTTCTTTCAGAACCGGCCCTTCCCCGGAACTGACAACCGGATTAACCCTGAAAAAGCTATTAAAGATATAAACTACCCCCAGATAATGCCTTGAATATACCTTATAATTAAATCCCGGTTTGAGTAATAAATTTTTGAAGTCGGTCAGCATGCCGTCATTTTCCCGGGTAGTATTTCCCACGCCGAAATATAAAGTCGGAAAATCCCGGTATGAAAACTCAAACACCGTATTAAAACGGTTCGGGCCGAACATCAGATCTCCTTTCAGCTTAATTTCATACTGATTTTTCAGGGTATAAAAGCCATACAGAGAGACACTGGACAGTTGCATCAAGGAATCGGGAATCTGACGATTATGGAACTTAAAAGCATTGTATTTGATAATCCCGAAGGTCAGGCTGGTCTCGGTAGAGTAACCCAGATAAGGCACGGGAACATATTTGAACAGTTTTTCAAACATATCCTGGGCTTTTCTGGCCAGCACCACTTCAGGCAGGGTGTCCTGCAAACCGAGCGTATCCGAAGCATGGGGGACAGGAGCATACCCTGAGGTAGTGTCTGGTGCTTCAGGATAAGACGCAGCTTGTACACTTTGTGTACATAAAACCAGAAGAAACAAAACAAGCCCTCTTGTGATCATCCCCGGAAAAATTTGAGCACAAAGAAAACAAAAAAACGGATTACACGGATTCAGGGAGGCTGGCTCAGCCATCAACTGCATGAAGAGAGGGGCCCGGGTGACTCAAAATATTCCGGTATTCCAAATCCTGCTGCCTGCCTGCGTTTTTATTCATTTACCAAACTCATACTCTTTCGGGGGTTCTGTATCCAGAAGATAGCGGACAAAATAATCCCATTTCCTCCGCATCATGTACTTTGAATCAGGGCCATAGCCATGGTGCCGGTTCGGGAAGAGAATCAGGTCGAAATCCTTGTTGGCTGCGATCAACGCCCTGACCAGCATCAGGGTATTATTCAACGGCACATTATCGTCCATGGTGCCATGTGCCAGGAGCAGATGGCCTTTCAGATTTTTAGCAAGATTCTGGTTGGCCTGGTTATCATAGTTGGTGGACCCGTCGGGGTTCACTTTCAACAGACCCTGCCATTTTTCTCCCCAGTCGTCTTCGTAGATCCGGTTGTCATGATTTCCCGATTCGCTGACCGCCACCTTGAAAAAGTCCGGATACCTCAGGATCGCATCGGCAGCAGCATATCCGCCACCGGAATGTCCGTAAATACCTACCCGGTTCGTATCTATCCATGAATATCTCTGAGCCAGTTGCCGTATTCCTGCGATCTGATCCGGCAAGCCGTTATCGCCCATATTGCCGTAATAGGCTGCATGGAACGATTTGGAGCGCATGGGAGTGCCCATGGCATCTATGGAAACCACAATGAATCCCAGTTCCGCCAGGGCTTGTTTGTCCCCCCGGGCAGGCAGGAAGCTCCTGCCACGAATGCTGCCGGTCTGCGGTCCCGGATAAATGGCATCGATAACAGGGTATTTTCCGGAAGGATCAAAGTTCACAGGCTTAAACATTAAGCCATACAGGTCGGTCACCCCGTCACGGGCCTTCACGATAAACGGCACAGGAGGCATCCAGCCGGCAGCCCGTAACTCCCTGATATCCGCCTTCTCCAGTATCAGGACTTTTTTTCCTTCACTCGTTCTCAGGACGGTTACCGGAGGTTCCACCGGTGTGGAATAACTGTCGGTAAAGTATCTTCCGGAAGGAGAAAAAGTGACCGAATGGTTGGCACTGTCGGGAGTCAGCAATTTCAGGTCTCTGCCGTCCATCCCCACACTGTACAGGTATTTGAAATAAGGATCGCCAGGCTCCCGTCCGTTGCCAAGAAAATAGATCTTCCCTTTTTTCCGGTCTATCCGTCGGACCTCCAGCACGTTCCAGGCTCCCGAAGTGATTCTGTTTTTCAAAGCGCCGGTCTTAAGATCATACAGATAAAGATGGCCCCAGTCATCCCGCTGGGAGTACCAGATCACCTCTCCACTTTCCGGGAGAAAGCGCCAGTTGAAAACATTGTATCCCGACTCGAAAAAGGTTGGGGACTCCTCGCTGAGCACATCCCTGACCTCACCGGTTACCGCATCGGCCAGCCGCAATACAACCTTATGATGATCCCTGGATACGGAGACGAATGCAAACTGCCGTCCGTCCGGGCTCCATTCCGCATCCAGCATCTTTCCGCCCCTTCCCGCAATATCATCCGTTACAGTGGAGCGATGCTGATCGGGGCTCATCTTCAACCTGATCACGTGCGGTCCATCCAGGGTGATGATCACACGGTGCAGACGGAAAATGACCGAATCCTCCGGCAAAGGATATCTCCAGGCTTCCAGTTCGGGATGTCCCGCTTTTGTAGAAACCAGATACATCATCCCGACTCCGCGTTCATCCATCCGGAAAGTAGCAATTTTCTTTGAGTCGGGAGACCAGAGCAACACCGGGCGGTCGCTTTTTTTCCAGCCTGCATTGTCGGTGGCATAACCGTAGTCCTTCTCCCCATCGGTTGTCAACCGGGTTTCTTCCCCTGTTGCCAGATCCCGGACCCACAGATTATAATCACGGATAAATGCTGCATATTTTCCATCGGGAGATATTACGGAATTTCTTTCAGGCCTGGTGTTTTGCGGCGCCTTCTCCCCTTTGGAAAGGCTGTTATCCGGAATATTCCACGTATAGGCTTCACCCTTTACACGAAAAGAGATTTGTTTTCTATCCTGGGAAAAAGAGAGGTTGTAAAAAGGCAGTTCAAGCGGTTTGTATTCCTTTCCCGTGGCTTCCGAGAGAGCAGCCGCCAGTTTTTCATGATTAAATGCACGTTGGCTGGTTTTTTTCCGGGCATTTACCAGAAGAAATTCCGTTCCGCCGTCTACTGCCTTCATGTACCAAAAAAAATCCCTGCTGATCCACTCGGGCCGGATGCTGTATCCATGTACAAGAGGAAAGGTGTTTCCCGACAAAAACTTTTCAGCACGGGCATAATCTTCTTTGGTGACTTTCACCGATCCGGAATCCTGTGCATAGCTTCCGGACGCCCCAAGAAGCAGAATAAACATAACAGGTAAAAGAACCGTTTTTTTCATGGCGTAAAATTTATAACGCTAAAGATATAAAGAAAAAAACGAGGTTATACGCCTTCCTTATAAAAAGAAAGCAACCCAAAATACAAAATCAGTAATAGATAGCGTTTACGCCCGGCCTCAGGAGGACAAAGGATTAATAATACTCGTAACGTGCACAAAACCACTCAGCACCTATGAAAGTAGGATGGTATTTTATATATTCAATAAGAAGTCCATGTTCATATGTTGACTTTTCAGAAATAAAATTCCCATACGGACCCGAATAATTTACTTCTACAATCCATCGTGTCCCTTCTTTATGGTACACATAATCATTGACCACCCTCAAAGAATCATTTACATAGTCTTTCATGCTGACAATATGGCCATCCTTATAAGTATAAACATTTTTAGTTCCGCCAGGCTCTTCATAATCCTGGATAAGATTTCCGTCTTCATCATATGTATACGTTTTGTACCAGAATACTGAACCGCTCTTTTTGAAATGCGTTTCCTTGATTAATAAATTGTTTTCATATTCGTACACCGTACTGTCTTCAAATTCATCCAGTAAATATATGGTTTCAACCTTTGTATTTTCATCAGGGTATGAATAATGAGAGACGGTATATAAGGTCAGATTATCTTCCGTGAGCCCTGTGGATGAAGCTCCTTGTGGAATACCATAATGTCTTTTCTCCAACAATCTTCCTTTTTGATCGTACATAAATATATTTTTAAAAGTTACCGGATCAGGATCAACTGTGATGAGCTCCTTTATCAGATTCCCGAAACGATCGTAATAATAATCCGTACGTGCATACGGTTCTTCAGCCTTTGAAGAAGAATAAACAAGTTTTCTTTTTAATTTACGATCTTTATTTATGTAAAAAGTATCCTCGTTTTGAAAGAGATCTTCTTTTTGACAGGCAAATAACAACACAGCAGGTAAGAAAAAGATAAAAAGCCTGGCTAAACGTTTCATCTCCATATATATTTAAGTCCAATCCATTGATTTTTCATGCAATAAATATGCCAGTCCTTTCTTTTTCATGAAAAAAACCACCCTGTTACAGGTGGTTTTTCAGGCCTCTTCCTTGCTCATTGCAACAATGGAGCTTTTCTCACAAAAAGCAACTCATTCACAGATACTTTTATTAAAAATGAGTAGGCATCAAGGTGATGAAGTAATTATTTTTTCTCCGGTATATTCTTCAGGGTCTCTAAAAGGAAATCCCAGAATTTCTGAACCGTTTTGATATTTACTTTTTCATCCGGCGAATGGGGATACCTGATCGTCGGTCCGAAAGAGATCATATCCAGCCCCGGATAGACGCCTCCCAGCAGTCCGCACTCCAATCCGGCATGAATCGCTTTGATCTCGGGTATTTTTCCGAACTTATGATTATAGATCTCCTGCATCTCCTTGAGGATCTCCGAATTCATATTGGGTTTCCATCCGGGGTATTCCCCGTCAAAGGTAATTTTCCCTCCTGCCAGGTCGGCGATGGCAGAGAAAACGTTTTTCAAATCATCTTTGGCGGTATCCACCGAACTGCGTAACAGGCACAACTCTTCGAAAGTCCCGTCGGCCATCTTTACGACCGACACATTGTTGGATGTTTCTACGAGCCCTTCCATATCGGTACTCATCCGGATCACTCCATGGGGACTAACATATACAGCATCCAGTATTTTTGCCTGGGAAACCTCATCCATGACCGTGGCGGGAGTCTCCGTACGTTCGGTCTCCAGCTTCAGGTCCGGTTCCACCGAGCCCAATTCATTGACCAGCACATTCTCCATTTCTTTCACATAACGCACAAAACCTTCTTCTTTGTCAGACGGAATGGTTACGATGGCAAAAGCTTCGCGGGGGATGGCATTACGCAGGTCGCCCCCCTTCACGTCAGCCACGCGCAGTCCATATTCCCGGGCGGCGTTCCAAAGAATTCTGTTCATCAGTTTATTGGCGTTTCCACGTTCCATGGCAATATCAACCCCGGAGTGTCCGCCTTTCAATCCTGTCAGCACAACCTTATAAGCCACATGATCGCCGGGGACTTTTTCCTCCTGATAAGAGAAAGAAAGATTGGCGTTGGTGCCTCCGGCACAACCCACATACAGCTCTCCCTCATCTTCCGAGTCCATGTTGATCAGGATCTCTCCTTTGAGGATTCCGGGCTTCAGACCGAAAGCTCCGGTCATTCCCGTTTCCTCATCTATGGTAAAGAGTGCTTCCAGAGGACCGTGTTGAATATCTTTGGAGGCCAGCACAGCCATGGCTGCCGCCACGCCAATGCCATTATCAGCCCCCAGGGTGGTTCCTCTGGCCGTCACCCATTCTCCATCCACATAAGCATCAATGGGGTCCTTTTCAAAATCATGTGCCACATCACTGTTTTTCTGGGGAACCATATCCAAATGTCCCTGCAGGATCACTCCTTTTTTGTTTTCCATACCCGGGGTAGCCGGTTTGCGGATGATTACATTCCCAACCTCGTCTACGATCGTTTCCAGCCCCAGGTCCTCTCCGAATTTTCTCATAAACTCAATTACCTTACCCTCTTTCTTCGAAGGCCGCGGTATTTGCGTCAGTTCGTAAAAATATTTCCAGACTTCTTTCGGTTCCAGATTTAAAATTTCTTTACTCATAGCTTTTCTCTCCTATATTTATTGTTGTAATATTTATGAAAAAGAACTCGTAAATGTATAAAATTTTGACTCATCCGCAATATTCGAATTTACAGTATAGAACCCGGTATTTCTTCTTCAAAATAATACCTGTAACATAAAACTGAAATTTATCTGACTGTCAGAGGGGTATTGTTTTTATGCTGTTTTGGACCCACAAGATAAGATGATAGAGAATTTGACGATAGCTATCCATATTTATCTGTTATTGACCCCCTTCAGGGATTGTTTTGGGCGAGGGTTCTAACCGTCCGGTACCCGGACGGTTATTCATATTTAGTCACTCCGTGGCAAAGCAGCAAATTAAGAAAAAGAGTTTATGTCACGCTGCCACACCTTTGTTCCTGCCACTTTTGGTTAGAGTGGCTCTTCAGGTTTCAATGATTCCTATGTGTTTTATTCATGTGGGAAAAGGCACGAAAAATAAGCAAAGATAGTCCTGTGGATGACATCACAGGACCTTTAGGATTTGAAGGATGGACCCTGGCATTTACCGGAAATAATCCCGGGATTGCGCAATAGCGATTTCGAAAATATCTTCTATTGCACACCCGCCTGCGGCAGGGTACCGGGTAAATTCCGACCTGGGATAATGTATTCTTTTGCCCCGGGAGGGGCAATACATGAATAATGAATAACCCTCCTGTTGCCGGTGACCCGGCATCAGGAGGGTACTGCAACCATGGGTCCGGCATCCCTGAAAGGGGTGAATAAATATCAAACCAAACTTTTATTTTGAACAATTCTATATAATTAAATATTTATATACCTTTGTACCTTAATTTTTTTTAAAATAGGCGGTTTAAAAATAGATTCACTAAAGAACGAGATTATGAAAAGGACCTTACTAATAGCGGGCATTCTGGCAGCCTTTACCTTACAGGTATTCAGTCAGGGAGACACGAAGGGCGTAAAGTGGCTGACCATTCAAAAAGCGTTGGAACTGAATAAAAACGAACCCCGTAAGTTTTACATTGATGTTTATACGGACTGGTGCGGATGGTGTAAAAAAATGGATCAGACGACGTATATGGATCCCATCATAGCACATATTCTCAACTCCAGATTTTATCCGGTCAAGTTCAATGCCGAATCCAAAGATCCGGTAACCGTCGCCGGGAAGACTTTTGTCAATGACGGCAGCTCATCCCGCAGCCCACACCAACTGGCAGTGGCATTACTTCAGGGAAAAATGGCGTATCCTTCGGTGGCTTATCTGGACGAGAAATTCCAGTTACTGACCGTGGTCCCCGGGTTTTTCACGGCAAAAAACCTGGAACCCATTTTGCAGTATTTCGCCACGGACAGTTACAAAACGGAATCGTGGGAAAATTATCAGAAGAATTTTATCAGCGAGATCAAATAGGACTACTTCCCTGCCTTATCCAATATAACATTCGGCGCCAGTTCAAGGACCGGGCCGAACTGATAAATAAACAGATGTTTCTGTGCCAGAATCCGGTCGTTATAGTTCAAACGGACATCGGTTAACTCCGGAATACGGTAATAAATTCTGCTGCTGTCAGCCACAGAAACCGTTCCGGAAGGCAGGTCCGGAGCGTTGCCTGCCGTTGTCCAGGTAAAATAAACCGGCATCCCTTTGCATCCGTCATTCTGACAAATCCCCGTCTCCATTGAGAAACGGAACAAAACCTGCTGTTTAGCCGGATCGGTGGGGGTAAAAAGGAAACGGTAATACCAGGTTTGATGCACTTTCTTGCCCAGAAAGAGAGCCAGGTATTCATTTTCCAGGCGTGTCATTTCCTTTACAGCAAATTCAAGGGCTTCATCCCGGGGATATGTATCATACTGTCCCGACATCAGTTTAAAGCGCCGTTTCCGTATCTTGATAATAAAGTTGGCTGCTGCTTCGGCTTTTTCATCCAGGGTCATGGGTGACTCGGTGGTCTTTACCACCGGAATCCGGACAAAACCGGTGTCATGCATCACTGTCCGGTAGACCGTATCCTTTTTTTCTATAATATTTCTTTTGACAGACAGATCCGTAAAGTAAGGTTTCCCGTCAGGTTCATCACTGGTCACCTCAAAAGCCGGTGTTTCCTGCCCTGTTGCACGCGCCACATCCAGGATCAACCCCTTTCGGGTAAGCGTCAGGGCATTTTCAGCAAGAACCCCATTGGTTGTAAGCGTGAAATAATTTGCCGGATCCGGTTCGGTATAAGAAGATATTCCAGCTTCTTTCAGGCTCCAGAGCGCTTGTTTTTTGTTCACCTCCGGCTTTATACCCAGGTATTTTTCCGAATATTTCCGGAACGGTCCCGGGACATAAGTCGTTTTCACGGCCTGCACCCTTACCACCAGAGAGGTACGTGGCAGTGCAAATAAAACAGTCCTGCCGGGCAGCGGGGATCCGGGTGCCAGATTTTTCACAGTCTTTTCAACCATGGGTTTGGGGCCAAAACATGATGTTAAGATTAATGCCGGAAGGAAAAAGAGAATATATATGGATCGTTTCACAAGCAACATTTTAATATTCATGAATCCTTTCATTTATTTGTTTTTTTAAATTTAAAAAGGCGTCTCCCATATGCGCTATGATATCCGAAGCGATCAGGGCCTCTTCGCCGCGTTCTTTCAGGGCCAGATCCCCTGCCAGGCCATGCACGTATACCCCTGTCAAGGCAGCCTCCAAAGGTTTATAACGTTGTGCCAGCAGGGATAGTATAATTCCGGTAAGCACATCGCCGCTCCCTGCCGTAGCCATGCCGGGATTGCCCGTCATGTTAAAGTACACATTCCCGTCGGGTGTCGCAACGGCCGTATGTGCTCCTTTCAGGACGACGATTACAGCATACTTCCCGGCAAATTCCATGGCTTTATGCACCCGGTCATAACCGTTCTTTGCCGGTCCTGCAAGCCGTTCGAACTCTTTGGGGTGTGGAGTCAGGATGGTATTTTCCGGTAATTCCCCGTACCATTCGGAGTGAAGAGCCAGCATATTCAGGGCATCGGCATCCAGCACCAGCGGTACGGAGGCTTTCTGCAGCAGGAGAAGCAATGCTTTTTGTGTATTGTTCCGTGTATCCAGGGCGGGGCCTGCGCCAATCGCCGAGTAAGGGGTCAGATCAGGCACCTCGCTGAAAATGATGTCCGACTGGTCGCGGCTCAGCATGGCTTCCGGCACGGCAGTCTGGAGGATATCATTGCCCAGCCGGGGAATGTGCGTGGTCAGCAACCCTACCCCTCCACGCAGACAGGCCCGCGAGGCAAGCACCGCAGCCCCCATACGCCCGCACGATCCCGAAATAAGGAGCGCATGCCCGAAAGTGCCCTTGTGGCTGAATTTTTTTCTTTTTCTGATGAGAGGAGTTATGTCCTCCGGCGTCAGGTAATGGTAAGGTGTAGGTTCCCGGGCGATAATGTCCGGATGAAGACCTATCGGCAACACCACCCACTCACCGGTAAAGGCTTCGTTCTCGGGAAAGAAAAAGGAAAGTTTGGGGAACTGGAATGTCAGCGTATAGTCCGCCTGCAAAATATTCTCAGGGATATTCTCCCCGTTATCCTCACCGAACAACCCGGAAGGCACGTCAATGGCCACAACGGTGGCGCCGGATTCATTGATCTTCTTAACGGCTTTTTCGGGCAAGCCTTTCAACGGCCGTGTCAGGCCCGACCCGAACATCCCGTCTATCACCAGGACCTCTTTCCCGATGTCCGGCAATTCTTTTTCATCCCTGACCCATGTAATATCAGCATGATCCAGTTTTTTCAACCTCTCCAGGTTGGTTTGGCAGCTTGGGGACAGATGATCGCCTATCCGGAGGAGATACACTTTTACCTTATAACCCGCTCCGGTCAGCATCCTCGACAAGGCCAGGCTGTCCCCGCCATTGTTTCCGGGCCCGGTAAAAACCAACACTTGCTTTTCAGGAGGGAAATGTGCAGTGACCCACTTGAACAGTTGTCCTGCAGCCCGTTCCATCAGATCAATGTCCGCAATCGGTTCGTGTTCGATCGTATAGGCATCGATCGCGTGTACCTGACTTGTTCGAAAAAGCTTCATAATCCACCTCCCTTGTTAAGATATACAAAGGTAATAAAGTCAGTTAATATCTCACAAACCTGAAATCCCTTCCGGGAAACAAAAAAAACAGCCCGCCGGATGGCATTTAACTTCTGCAACCGGATCAGCAACCCCCGCAGGCTTTTTCATGTTCTTCCGGGAATCTCCTTCAGAAAGAAGTTATTTATTATTGTTATTCTGGTAATTACAAATCGGCACCTACGTAGGCGCCTACGTAGGAAATAATTTTTCGGTAATGATCGTATCATAATACTTCCATCGGTTTCTTTGTCAGTAAAAAAAGATAATTATTTTTGTCACTGACAGTTTCCGTTATTCATCATAAAAAAAACAGGTTATGTTCAAAGGACACCCGAAAGGATTGTTTGTTGCTTTTTTCACCAATATGGGAGAACGGTTCGGCTTCTATACCATGATGGCTATTTTGGTTTTGTTTCTTCAGGCCAAATACGGGCTTACCGAGGACAGGGCCGGCAGTATATACAGCTGGTTCTACTTTGCCATTTATGCACTGGCTCTGGTAGGAGGAATTCTCGCTGATGCAAGCAGAAAATACAAGCTGATCATCATGATGGGACAGGTGATCATGTTCGCCGGATATTTTCTTATGGCAATGCCCGGCTTATCTTTAAGCATCACCATTATAGGTTTGTTCACCATCGCTTTTGGCAACGGGTTGTTCAAGGGGAACCTGCAGGCCGTGGTCGGACAACTTTACGACGACCCGAAATATGACAAGGTCCGGGACAATGCTTTTTTAATCTTTTATATGGGGATCAATGTGGGTGCATTCTTTGCACCTTTTGCTGCCATGGGCGTCCGCAACTGGTGGCTGAAAACCAATGGATTTCTGCATGACGGTAGTCTGCCGGCCTTGTGTCATCAGTATCTTGACGGTACGCTCCAGGATGTCACCACGTTTCAGTCTCTGGCCAACGGAGTCAACCTGGGGGGTACGGTGTCCAACCTTCATGATTTCGCCACCAGCTATCTCGAGGTCTTCTCCCGTGGATACAACTACGCTTTCGGGATAGCTGCCGGCGCTATGTTGCTGTCCCTGCTGGTATATATCTTTTTTATCAAGCACCTGCCCAACAAGGAAAAAAAGAAGGGTGAAAAGACCATTACCATCCGTGAAAAACCGGCAGCCCTTCCGGCGGCTCTCGTAGCAGGTGCCCTTGCAGCTTTCCTGATCAGCCTCGTCAGAGACTTCGCCACAGGTATGGCGATCGGTCTCTTTGTAGGATTCGTGACATGGATCTTTATCTTAGCTAAAAAAGAGGAGCGGGAAAGGGTGGTTTCCCTCTTGTTGGTATTCTTTGTGGTCATCTTTTTCTGGATGTCTTTTCATCAGAACGGACTTACCCTTACCTTCTTTGCCCGTGATTATACGGTAAAAACCGTCGGGCCTTTCACATATCTTTTTTTCACTCTGAGAAATATTCTCTCGGTCATTTTCTTCCTTTCGGGCCTTGTGCTTCTGCTGGGTAAAAAACGAACCGGAACCATGCGCCTGATCGGCGCTCTTTTCACCCTCGGCGGCGGTTCTTTTGCTTATTATTTCTACACCCAGGCAGCCCCGCAAAACCCTATTGCCCCGGAAGTTTTTCAAAGCTTTAATCCTCTTTTCATCGTGGCGCTCACCTTCCTGGTAATAGGTATTTTTTCCTGGCTTCGCGAACGGGGAAAAGAGCCTTCCACCCCCCGCAAGATAGGCATCGGCATGATCATCGCAGCTATGGGTTTCCTGATTATGGTCATCGCTTCACTTCATCTTGTTTCACCCCATGATCTCCAGATCACGGACGCCTCCGGGGTCATAAAATACAAACCGGTCCCCGATTCATCCAGGGTGACCCCCTACTGGCTCATGTCCACTTACCTGGTAATGACCATTGCCGAACTGTTTCTGAGCCCCATGGGACTTTCCTTTGTCTCGAAAGTTGCACCCATGCGTTTTCAGGGAGTCATGCAGGGAGGATGGCTACTCGCCACTGCTGTAGGCAATAAACTCCTTTTTATAGGTAGCACACTATGGAACAAGATCGAACTATGGGAGCTTTGGCTAATCTTTGTCACTACCAGCCTGCTCTCAGCAGGGTTTATCTTTCTGATAATGAAAAAACTTGAGAAAGCAACAGGAAACAAATGAAAAAAAGACTAATTTTACCTGTAAACTTAAAAACATATTATCATGAAACGTTTGTGGCCTCTTTCATTTCTTGTCCTGGTTCTGATTTTTATCTCATCATGTAAAACAGAAAAAAAGAACTCCCTTCCCAATGTAGTTATTATTTTCATTGATGATCAGGGGTATGGTGACATCGGCCCCAATGGAGCCATTGACTATAACACGCCCAACATCGACAAACTGGCTGTGGAAGGGATGCGTTTCACCAATTTCTATGCAGCCCAGGCTGTCTGCAGCGCTTCGCGGGCCGGCCTGCTTACCGGATGTTATCCTAACAGGATTGGTATTTCAGGAGCATTGATGCCCTGGGCAAAAATCGGTATCAGCGACAAAGAGATGACCATTGCCCAGTTACTGAAACAAAAAGGGTATGCTACAGGCATGGTGGGCAAATGGCACCTGGGCCATCTGAAACCTTTTCTTCCGTTACAGCATGGCTTCGACGATTACCTGGGACTCCCCTATTCCAACGATATGTGGCCGGTGGATTATGACGGTACCCCCGTGACAAAAAATTCCTCAAAACCCTGGAAGTCAAAGTATCCCCCTCTGCCTGTCATTGACGGGAACAAAAAGGTTGAGGAGATACGCACCCTCGATGATCAGGGGAAACTGACCACCATGTATACAGAGCGGGCTGTCAAGTTTATTGACCAGCACCATAATGCACCCTTTTTCCTGTATGTAGCCCATTCGATGGTGCATGTTCCGTTGGGTGTATCGGAAAAGTTCAAAGGCAAAAGCAAACAGGGACTTTTCGGAGATGTTATGATGGAAGTGGACTGGTCGGTGGGAGAGATCATGAAAGCCCTGGATAAATATCACCTGCGTGATAATACACTGGTGATTTATACCAGCGATAACGGTCCGTGGCTCAACTTCGGCAACCATGCCGGCTCTACCGGGGGGCTGCGTGAAGGGAAAGGAACCAGTTGGGAAGGCGGACAGCGCGAGCCCTGCATCATGCGCTGGCCGGGGGTGATCCCGGAAGGCAGCATCTGCAACAAACTCTCCTCTACCATAGACGTCCTGCCCACCCTGGCAGCTATCACAGGAGCCAAATTGCCGGACCATATTATCGACGGGGTGAATATCCTGCCCCTGATGAAAGGAGACCCCGAAGCCAATCCGCGCCACGTTTTTTACTATTATTATCAGCGCAACAGTCTTGAAGCGGTCAGAAAAGGACACTGGAAACTGGTGCTCCCGCATAAATACCGCTCGTATGTAGGTGTTTTACCGGGTCATGACGGGTTCCCCGGCCCCTATAATAGAGATTCCACAGGACTGGCCTTGTACAACCTTCGGCGGGATCCCGGTGAAAGATACAACGTCATTGAGCAACACCCGAACGTTGTGGAAGACATCATGAAAGAAGTGGAGAAAGCCCGGAAAGACCTGGGAGACGATCTGACCGGACAGCCCGGGGAAAACCGCAGACCACACGGGAACATTGAAGACTATGAAAATCAAAAGTAAAATTTATGACAAAAATCCCGTAATAATATCTGTTTTTTTTATATATTCGTTCAGTCAATCATTTGCCTGAAATATGGAGCCACTAAACATAGAGGAAACCTCCAGAACGCCCAGAATCCGTTATATTCCGGAGAAGAACAAGATTGAGATTAAAGGAAAATCCATACCCGAAGATCCCCGCGATTTTTTCAATCCCGTTCTCAACTGGTTTGAGAATTTTGCCGGCTCCCCCCCGGAAGAGACCGAAGTGGATGTTAAACTGGAGTATTTCAATACCAGCTCCTCCAAGACGTTTTTACAAATTTTTAAAAAACTGGAAGATATTCCTAAGAAAAAGGGGAAAGTTCGCATCAACTGGTATTACGAGGTTGACGATTATGATATGAAAGAATGTGGAGAGGATTACCGGACCATGTTGAAAGTCCCCTTTAAGATGATTGAAGTGCTGGAATAAATAAAATACATGCACACGGAACAGAAAAGAAAATACCCGTTATTCAAACGGGTATTTTTTTCTCCAAAAAATAAAACCCCGTATTAATACGGGATTCTGTAGCGAGAGAGGGACTCGAACCCTCGACCTCAGGATTATGAATCCTGCGCTCTAACCGGCTGAGCTACCTCGCCGTTTCCGAATCATTTCATTTAAGCGGTGCAAATATACAATTTTCGGTTTAATTCCAATCCCGGTTAAAACAGAAAATATCCAACTCTTTGCAGATTTCATCCGGGGGAAACAACCTCAAACTGTTTTTTATTACCGTTTTTTTTTTATATTGCATGCAAACTTATTTTTGTGCCGGATAAAGCGGTGTTGGCAGAGTTCAAACTATGAATTAGGGATGATCATACTTTACAAGGGTCAATAAAAACTGAGAACGCATGAAAACAAAATATGAGCTGGAATACACGATCAATACGTCACCATCGGTTTTGTTTAACCGTCTGAGTACGGCGGGAGGGCTGTGCGAGTGGTTTGCCGACGATGTATATGTGAATGGGGATGTGTTTACCTTCGTTTGGGAAGGGACAGAACAGCAAGCCAGACTTACAGGCCTCAAAGACAATAAATACGTACGTTTTCACTGGGTGGACGATGAAGATCCGAAATCTTATTTCGAATTCCGCATCAATATTGATGAGCTGACCAAAGACCTGGCGCTCATGGTTACCGATTTTGCAGAAGAAGACGAGAAAGATGACGCTGTGGATCTTTGGAATTCACAGATCTCAGAATTAAAAAGGAACCTCGGTTTATAAACCTTTTCCAGGCTGCAAAAATATCTTACTTTTGCATTCGTTCCCATAGAAAGAATATCTTCTTTTATGAAACGACTTCACCGGTATATTTTAAAATCTTTCCTGGGGCCTTTGGTGCTCACCTTCTTTATCGTCATGTTTTTGATGATCATGCAGTTCCTGTGGAAATATATTGACGATTTGGTAGGGAAAGGGCTCCATTTCAATGTACTGGCTGAGTTGCTTTTTTACCTGGCTGCCAGCTTCGTGCCCATGGCCCTTCCGCTGGCCATCCTTCTGGCTGCTTTGATGACCTTCGGGAATTTTGGCGAACGCTTTGAACTGACGGCCATGAAATCATCGGGAATCCCCTTACAGAGAATCATGCTCCCCGTATTTTATCTGATGATTTTCCTGACTGTTTTTGCTTTTTATTTTGCCAATAATATCTTACCCATTGCCAACCTGAAATCCAGATCCCTTCTCTGGGATATCCAAAGACAAAGACCCGAGCTAAATATAAAAGCAGGAGAATTTTACAACGGCATTGATGGATACAGTATAAAGATCGGAAGGAAGGATTTCAAGACCAACACGTTGTACCATATTCTCATTTATGACCATTCAGCCAAAAAAGGAAATATATCCGTCACCTATGCCGATTCCGGAAAGATGATTATCACCCCCAACAAGGAAGACCTGATCTTCAATCTGTACCACGGACAGTCCTACGAGGAAATCCTAAAAAACGAGAAACGCCCTGTTTACAGAAAAAACAAGACCTACCCTTTCCGGCAGGATTATTTTTCCGAGCAGATCCTGGTAATCAAATTAACCGGTTTTGGTCTGAAAAGAACGGATGAGAATCTTTTCAAGAACAACTATTCCATGTTGAACCTTTCGCAATTACAGCATTTTATCGATTCCCTCAACCGGCAACTGGATAACAGAAAAGCTCTGTTTAAAACAACCATTAAGAAGCAATGTTTTAAATACGCCTACACGTTTTCCAAATACGATAAGACAGATTCTTTGTCTAAAAAACCCCGGCCCGACAGCCTGAAAGCTGCCCGCTTTGATATCTGGCAGGCTATCTCCAAGCTCAGTATGCCGGAACAACAGAATGTCATCGACGAAGGAGTTACGGACGCAACGATCTCCTATGATTACATACGAAGTGTTCAGAGGGTTATCGAAGCGCAGATCAAATGGATCAGGCGCCACCAGATTGAATGGCACCGGAAGTTTACGTTGTCCTTTGCCTGCGTTATCTTTTTCTTCATTGGCGCTCCTCTGGGAGCCATCATCAGAAAAGGAGGGCTGGGCATGCCCATTACCATATCTGTAGTGTTTTTTGTATTTTATTATATCATCTCCATGTCAGGGGAGAAATTCGTCAGGGAAGATGTGTGGAGCCCTTTTTCCGGCATGTGGATCTCCACTTTCATTCTTTTGCCGATAGGAATATATCTGACATATAAATCCACCAACGATGCAGCCATCATGAGTCCCGATGCGTACAGTCACTTTTTTCGCAGACTGATAGATCGTTTTACTCACTTCTTCTTACATAAAAAAAAGATTAACCATCACCCCGCATGAGGATACTGTTTCTGACGAATAAGCCCCCTTACCCTCCTCGTGACGGCAGTTCTCTGGCCACCTCACAAATGATTACGGGTCTGAATTCTTTGGGTCATGAAATACATGTTTTCTATCTGAACACTTCCAAACATGCCTCCGGCACAGACAGAATACCCTCCTCCCTGAAAGAGGTGTCTTTCACTCCGGTATCTATACAAACAATAATCCGGTATTTCCCTGCTGTTTTATCCCTGCTTTTCTCCGTTACTCCTTACACGGTCAGCCGCTTTATCAATGAAGAAAGCCGAAAGAAGTTACAACGGCTTCTAAAGGAACATTCCTTTGACATTATCCAGATAGAAGGATTATCGATGGTCCCTTATTCAGCAGCTCTTCCCTCTACACCTGACACCCATATTGTCTTCAGACCTCACAATGCCGAATATGTGATATGGCAGAAAATGGCGCAGACAGAAAAAAATCCTGCCAGAAAGATATACTTTCATTTGCTTGCCCGTCAAATCAGGAAATACGAGAGGGCTACAGCCGGTATGTTCAGAACGATTCTGCCCATCAGCCGGGATGACAGCATCCGGTTTATGGCATGGAATTCCAAAGCCACCATCCTGACAGTGCCTTTCGGAGTGGATATTCCTGCTGCGAAAAAGGAGGCTGATCTGCCGGCCTCCCCCGTCCTGCTGTTTCTGGGGTCGCTGGACTGGCAGCCCAACATCCGGGGACTTATCTGGTTTCTTACGGATATCTGGCCTGTGATCAGAGAAAAAATACCTGGGATTAAAATAAGAATAGCCGGACGTAACCCGCAGGAAAAACTGGTGCATGTAATTCAGAAAATAAAAAAAGGGGAGGGAAAAACATATGCTATAGATTTTCCGGGAGAAATTGACTCCACAGAAATTTTTTTCCAGAGTGGAACCATATTTATCGTTCCGTTGATGGCGGGGAGTGGCATACGTATTAAAATTCTGGAAGCAATGGCCCGTAATCGTGCTGTCGTTTCCACGAGTACAGGCGCTGCCGGGATCCCTGTAACCCATGGTCATGATATTCTTATCGCCAATCATCCCCGTGAATTTGCCAATGCCGTGGAAAGGTTAATAAAAGACCGGGCTTTTTACCGGAAAATAACAGAAAATGCCTTATTTTTATTACAGAAACATTTTGACAAATCAATGATCATCCGTAACCTGGATAATTTTTACCGGAACCTGTGATGTTATTTTTACATATCCTCTTTTGGGTAACACTGGCGCTCATCCTGCATACCTATCTGGTTTTTCCGTTGTGGCTGGACATCCGGGTAAAAGGGTCCCGGAAAAAATTCCCTTCCCCGGAGGCATACTCCCCGTTCATCAGCATTATCATTCCGGCATATAATGAAGAGAGCGTGATCCGGAAAAAGATTGAAAGCGTGTATTCCGGTAGTTATCCAAAGGACAAAATGGAGGTACTGGTAATGTCGGATGCTTCCACCGACCGTACCGATGCCATCGTTCTCGAATTAAAAAACAAGTATTCCTCTCTCCGCTTTTACAGGTCAGACAACCGGATAGGCAAACCTTCCATACTGAATCGTCTGGTGAAAGAGGCTTCCGGAGAGATCGTTGTGCTCACCGACGCCAACGTTCTCCTGGCTGAAGACACGCTCGGGTTGCTTACCCGGCATTTCACAGATCCGGAAACGGGACTGGTAGACACCTATCTGACCGGATTGACCCAGACTAAAAATCAGGGGATTGCTTATCAGGAAAAAAAATATACCAGCCGGGAAATTATGATAAAATATAAAGAAGGCCTGTTGTGGGGCATTATCATGGGCCCTTCCGGTGCCTGCTATGCAATCCGTAAGACCCTGTTCAGCCCGGTGCCCTCTAACTTTCTGGTGGACGATTTCTACATAAATATGAAAGTTCTTGAACAAAACCATAAAGCCATTGTGGAGCCTTCGGCCAGGGTATTCGAGGACACCACCTATAAACTGAAAGAAGCTTTCCGCAGGAAAGTCAGAATAGCTACCGGGAATTTTCAGAATCTCCGCGCTTTCCGGAAACTTTTCAGGAATATTTTCAAACCTGCGGGATTTTGTTTCTGGTCTCATAAGGGAATCCGTTGGTTTGTTCCCTGGCTTATCCTGCTGAATCTGACAGCAAACCTCATTCTGGCTGTGCATTATCCGTTATATCTTGCCCTTCTTCTTATACATTTGCTTTTTCTTATCCTGATATTCATTGATAATATTTTAGGAATATTCGGAAAACAAATTGTAATTTTGCGGTTCGTTACACATTTTTATTCCATGAACCTGGCACTTGCCGCCGGTTTGATAAAAGCATTGAAAGGGGTCAAAACAAATGTCTGGGAACCAACAGAAAGAAATCAATAAGATTACTGCAGACAACAACCGGGAAATTGTCTTCGACACCATCCCGGCTGCCATAGAAGAGATAAGAAAAGGAAAGCCTGTGATCGTTGTAGATGACGAAGACCGGGAAAATGAGGGAGATTTTATTGTTGCCGCCGAGCTGATCACTCCCGACATGGTAAATTTTATGGCCACGGAGGCGCGCGGGCTTATTTGTGTGGCGCTGACAGAAGAACGCTGCCAGCAGCTGCAGCTTGATCTGATGGTGGGTAAAAATACGGCTCTGCATGAGACTCAGTTTACGGTTTCCGTGGACTTTATCGGCGAAAACACCTCCACCGGAATTTCCACGTACGACCGGGCTGCCACCATCAAAGCGCTGGTCGATCCGGCTACACGTCCGGAAGACCTGGGACGTCCAGGTCATATTTTTCCGCTCAAGGCAAAATCCAACGGAGTGCTCCGGCGTGCCGGTCACACGGAGGCAGCGGTCGACCTTACCCGTCTGGCAGGACTGCGTACCGGAGGAGCCCTGGTAGAGATCCTCAACCCGGACGGGACGATGGCCCGTTTGCCGCAGCTGCAGAAACTGGCTGAAAAATTCAATGTACGGCTGATCTCTATCAAAGACCTCATCGCCTATCGTATCCGTGAAGAAAGTCTTATAGAAAGAGGGGTGGAAGTTAAACTCCCTACCCGTTACGGGAAATTCAGACTGATCCCTTTTCGTCAAAAATCCAATAACCTCGAACATGTTGCCTTGCTGAAAGGGCACTGGACTCCCGACGAGCCGATCCTGGTCAGGATGCACTCCTCCTGTGTTACCGGAGATATCTTCGGGTCGTTACGCTGTGACTGCGGCGACCAACTGCACAATTCCATGGAGATGATCGACAGGGAAGGGAAAGGAGTGGTTGTTTATCTGAACCAGGAAGGCAGGGGCATAGGACTGTTTAATAAAATCAAAGCTTATAAACTGCAGGAAGAAGGGAAAGACACCATCCAGGCCAATATCGAACTGGGGTTCCAGGCCGACGAAAGAGATTACGGCATCGGGGCAAGCATCCTTCACGATCTGGGGGTGGGGAAAATCCGGTTGCTGACCAACAACCCGGTAAAACGAGCCGGGCTGGAAGGTTATGGACTCGAGATCGTAGAAGTTGTTCCCATTGAGGTAAAACCCAATAAATACAATGCTTATTACCTGCAAACAAAAAAAGTAAAAATGGGACATCTCCTTGAACTGGTCAACCCGGATGATAGTAAAAAATTTCCGGAAGATACGGATGATGACGAGTAAGGGTCAGGCGTGACCACATGACCAAAAGGGTTTACAAAAAAAGATTTTTGAGAGTATGATAGCGGCCCCTTCCATTGTATTTTATGGCACGCCGGAGTTTGCGGCAGGGATTCTGGATTATATCCTTCGCCGGGAGATCCCGGTAACGGGAGTGGTAACGGCGCCTGACAAACCGGCAGGCAGGGGGAGAAAACCTCAACCATCCCCGGTAAAAAAATATGCCCTAAGTAAAAACATTCCTGTTGCCCAACCGCTGAAACTGAAAGATCCCGCTTTTCTCGAACAACTGAACAGGTGGAAACCGGAGTTACAGGTGGTGGTGGCTTTCAGGATGTTGCCCGAAGTGGTATGGGCTTATCCCCGCCTGGGCACTTTTAATCTGCATGCTTCCCTGCTACCGCAATACCGCGGAGCAGCCCCGATACAGTGGGCTTTGATCAACGGAGAAACGGAAACAGGGGTAACCACTTTTTTCATAAACCATGAAATCGACACGGGCAGGATTATCCTGCAGGACAAAGTGCCTATCCTGCCTGATGATAATGCAGGCACCCTGACGGATAAGCTCATGAAAGCCGGTGCCCGGTTGACAGTCACGACCATTGAAAGAATCATTCATGGACAGGTAGCGTTGATTGAACAGAAAGTGGCGGATCCTGCGTTATTGAAAAAGGCCCCGAAGATTAAGAAAGGAGATCTGCTTATCGACTGGAACGAAACCTCCGGAAATATATGCAACCGCATCCGTGCCTTCAGCCCCACCCCCGGCGCACGTACCCGGATCCGGACAGCCGACGGCCGGACATTGATCCTGAAAATTTTCTCCGCTTTCCCCAGGGTTGAAAAACACAGTCTCCCGACACCCGGGTTTGTTACCGACGGAAAAAATTTTCTGGACATTGCTGTGAAGGAAGGCTTTGTATCCCTGAAAGAAGTGCAACTGGAAGGACGCAAAAGAATGTATATACAGGATTTTCTGAGAGGGGTCCGTACGGAAGGATACCACCTACTTCCTTAATTTTATCTTCTGCCCGGGTACCGGTTCCTGCCCCTGTTTCATCCCATTCATTTCCAGCAGCGACTTCAGCCTGATTCCGAACTTCTGAGATATAGAATACATGGTATCCCCCCCTTTAACGATATACACCTTCTTCCCGGGCTCGGCCTGTTTCCGTTTCGGCTGCAGATAAAGGATCTGCCCGGGGATCAGGGTCGCATCTTTGGGCAGCTCGTTGTATTTGTACAACTCCCAGGGCAGTAACTGTAACTCCCGGGTCAGGGAGCTAAAGGTGTCGCCGGGCTTAACAATAATATAATTGATCCGGTTATTGGTCATGACCTTGCGGGAAGGAGATGCGATGACAAACTCATCCGACATCTCCGGCATAGAAACCGCCTGCGTTTCCTTCTTATGCTTTGTTTCGCGTGGCGCTCTCCCGGCAGTACCGTCCACAGGGGGTGTTTTCCGGTCATCCAGTAAATACAACTTATTGTCTTCTATGATTTTAATAAGCATCCTGGCATAATGGGGGTTGGTGGCATACCCTGCTTTTTTCAGTCCTTTGGCCCAGGTTTTGTAATCTTTCGGGTTCAGGGAGAAAAGGAAAGCATAGCGCTGTCCGTTACGGATAAAATCGGAATGATCCCTGTAGGATTCCTCTACAGAATTGTACTTCCGGAAACACTCATTCCTTTTATCGTCGTCAAATCGGATTTTTTTCCCTTTCCAGTCCTTGTGACATTTTATGCCGAAATGGTTGTTCCCGTATACCGCAAGATAGCTGTTTCCGTCATCCGATTCGAGGAGAGCCTGAGCCATCGTGATACTGGCAGGAATACCGGTACGGTTCATCTCTTCGATCGCCAGATCGGCATATTTGCGGATATATTGGTGCCTGTCCATGCTTACATGGGTTATGGTGGCTTTCCGGGAGGTACCACATGCGGTGGCCAACAGGAGGATGGCCATAAGCCCAAAAAAAAGAGATCCTGACCGCAGGGATATTCGAACAAGCATGTTTTCCCGGATGTTCATTCCTCAAAAATATAATTTTCATATTAATTATCTTACTTTTGTTGAAAAGAGATTTTGTACCTTATCTTTTCTTGACTTATGGAACAGAAAAAGATCACCCTACTTATCCGGGGATATCATCTTTCGGAGCTGGATGAGCCGGACAGGAACCTGGTTGAAAAAGCCAGAGAGGCCGCAGGTAAAGCATATGCTCCCTACTCTGAATTTCGCGTCGGCGCAGCATTGTTGTTGGACAACGGAGAAATTATTCAGGCTAACAACCAGGAAAATGCAGCGTATCCGTCAGGATTATGTGCCGAACGGGTAGCGGTATTTTATGCGAATGCCAATTATCCGGATATCCCCGTCAGGGCACTGGCCATCACGGCTTTTAAGAAAGGCGACTTCATGGAAGAGCCCGTCTATCCCTGTGGTTCCTGCCGACAGGTGCTGGTAGAGTCGGAGAATCGTTTTCAAAAACCGATGCGCATTCTGATGGCCGGAAAAGAACGTGTTGACGTGGTGGATTCGGCCTCTGACCTGTTACCCCGTAACTTCAACCATAAAGACCTGGCTTAGGAACACGTGGACAGGAAAATACTCCATAGCTCATCCACCGGCGGATCTGCAATTATTTTTATTTCTCTCCCTCCCACAGGATGATTAAAATGTAGCTCCCGGGCATGAAGATGGATTCCCCCACCCGGGTCTGAGCGGGGATACCCGTACTTCAGATCTCCCCGCACCGGGCATCCTATCGCTGCCAACTGAGCCCGTATCTGATGATGCCTGCCTGTCATTAAACGAATCTCGAGAAACCAGTATTTGCTTGAGCTGCCGACTACCCTGTATTTTAATTCTGCCTTTTTTGAGCCGGCTCGTTCACGGCTGTAGGCATAGGATTTGTTTTTCTCCCGGTTTCGTATCATATAATGCACCAGATGCCCTTCTTCTTCCGGGGGACGGTTTCTAACAATCGCCCAATATACTTTTTTCGTCTCACGTGATTTGAACTGTTCATTCATCCTGGCCAATGCCTTGCCGGTACGGGCAAACAAAACCACGCCACTTACGGGTCTGTCCAGACGGTGGATCACACCGAGAAACACATTGCCGGGTTTGGAGTATTTTTCTTTGAGATAAGCTTTCATGATTTTATCCAGGGAAAGGTCTCCCGTTTTATCCCCCTGGACAATATCCGACACCCGCTTATTTACAGCGATCAGATGATTATCCTCATACAGTACCGGCGGAAAAGTCATCCTTTCAGGATATTTGGAATACAGGGATCAGTATTGTTCCCGTTCGTTGGGAAAGTCAACCGTCCTCACATCATTGATATAAGCCTTTACGGCTCCGCTGATCTCTTCATAAAGGTTGTGATAACGCCGCAGGAAACGGGGTGAGAACTCCTGTGTGATTCCCAGCATGTCATGCAGCACCAGCACTTGTCCGTCCACATCCGGACCTGCCCCGATTCCTATGACGGGAATCTTAAGATCTTTGGCCACCTCTGCCCCCAGTGTGGCAGGCACTTTTTCCAGCACGACAGCAAAACAACCGGTTTTTTCAAGCAGAACGGCATCTTCTCTCAGTTTCCTCGCTTCTTCTTCATCACGTGCCCGCACCACATAGGTTCCGAATTTGTGTATCGACTGCGGCGTCAACCCCAGATGCCCCATCACCGGAATACCGGCAGAGAGAATGCGTTCAACCGATTCGATAATTTCCCGACCCCCTTCCATTTTTACAGCATGGGCACCCGTCTCTTTCATGATCCGTATGGCCGATGCCAGGGCTTCCTTGGAGTTGCCCTGATACGTGCCGAAGGGCATATCCACGACCACCAGTGCCCGCTTAACGGCACGCACCACCGAAGCAGCATGATAGATCATATTATCCAGCGTGATAGGTAGCGTGGTCTCAAAGCCCGCCATCACATTGGAAGCGGAATCCCCTACCAGAATAGCATCGATCTCCGCCTCGTCAATAATCCTGGCAAAGGAATAATCGTAAGCCGTTAACATGGCAATCTTTTCACCCCGCAACTTCATCTCATGTAACACATGAGTAGTTACCCGCTTAACCTGTTTATAAAATGACATCTTTTTTATTATTTTAATCCTATTACAAAGCTACGAAGTTATTGCGAAAAACAAGTTTTTTTACCGTTTAAGTTTCAGGAGAAAGCCTGTCTGCAGGAAGAGGTCTGCCTTTTTGTCACCCGGTTCTTCAGCTCTTCAGCAATAAATACAGGAACGGATATAGACCTGTTTCAGAAAGGGAAGAAGGGTCTAACAAAATATCAAGAAAATTACAATACGCTCTTACATATTGTTTATCTGATACTTACAAGACACTCCTGAGATAGCTCTATCTATTTTTACCGGGTATAGCCTTGAATTTTTCTCTCATTTTTTATGTCAGATTATCCAAAGAAATGTAAACTGGCATAATGATTGTTTCGACAGGGCGAAATGATTTTGAAACAATTTAATACAAACGAAATAAAAACTGAAACTTATGAGTAAAATAATTGGAATCGACTTAGGAACTACAAACTCGTGCGTGGCTGTGATGGAAGGGAATGAGCCCGTTGTTATACCCAACAGCGAAGGCAAACGGACGACGCCTTCGGTAGTGGCATTTGTTGATAACGGGGAACGTAAGGTTGGTGATCCGGCCAAAAGGCAGGCGATTACCAATGCCAAGCGTACGGTATATTCTATCAAACGTCTGATGGGTGAAACCTACGACCAGGTAAAGGAAGAGATTAAACGTCTCTCCTATGAGGTGGTGAAGGGAGAAAACAACACCCCACGGGTGAAGATAGATGACCGCTTATATTCTCCGCAAGAGATCTCTGCCATGGTTCTGCAGAAAATGAAAAAAACGGCAGAAGACTATCTGGGGCAGGAAGTATCCGAAGCCGTCATCACCGTCCCGGCTTACTTCAATGACTCTCAACGTCAGGCCACCAAAGAAGCAGGAGAGATTGCAGGGTTGAAAGTTCGAAGGATCATCAACGAACCTACCGCCGCCTCATTGGCTTACGGTCTGGATAAGAAGGGAAAAGACATGAAGGTAGCTGTCTTTGACCTGGGAGGCGGTACATTTGATATCTCAATTCTGGAGCTGGGGGACGGCGTTTTTGAAGTCAAATCAACCAACGGGGACACCCATCTTGGGGGAGATGATTTCGATCAGGCGATTATTAACTGGCTGGCAGATGAGTTTAAAAAAGATGAAAATATCGACCTCCGCAGGGATCCGATGGCTCTGCAACGCCTGAAAGAAGCTGCTGAAAAAGCAAAAATAGAATTATCCAGCTCAACTTCTACGGAAATTAATCTTCCGTATATCATGCCGGTTGACGGAATACCCAAGCATCTGGTCAAAACGCTGACAAGAGCCCAGTTCGAGAAACTGATTGATCCGTTCATTCCAAGGTTCTTAGAGCCTTGTAAGCTGGCCCTGAAAGATGCCGGGCTTACCACTTCCGACGTTGACGAAGTGATCCTGGTAGGAGGATCTACACGTATCCCTATCGTACAGCAAAAGGTTGAGTCGTTTTTCGGAAAAGCTCCCTCCAAAGGGGTTAATCCGGATGAAGTAGTGGCTGTCGGGGCTGCCATCCAGGGAGGTGTGCTTACCGGAGAAGTGAAAGATGTTCTGTTGCTGGATGTAACGCCTCTGTCCCTGGGTATTGAAACCCTCGGTGGAGTAATGACCAAACTCATCGAAGCGAATACGACCATCCCCACCAAGAAAACGGAAACATTCACTACAGCGGCGGACAACCAGCCTTCGGTGGAGATACATGTACTGCAGGGAGAACGCCCCATGGCCAAAGACAATAAAACAATCGGACGTTTTCATCTGGACGGGATCCCCCCGGCACCGAGAGGAGTTCCCCAGATTGAAGTGACTTTCGATATCGACGCCAACGGCATACTGAATGTCTCTGCCAAAGACAAAGGCACCGGAAAAGAACAGAAAATCCGCATCGAAGCCTCTTCCGGCCTGACAGAAGACGAAATCCGGAAAATGAGAGAAGAAGCCAAGGCCAACGAAGAAGCTGACCGGAAAGCCAAAGAGCGCATAGACAAACTGAATGCCGCAGACAGCTTGATTTTCCAGTCTGACAAACAATTGAAAGAATTCGGAGATAAACTCCCCGCCGATAAAAAAGGAGCTATCGAGAAAGCACTGGAAGAGCTGAAGGCTGCCCACAAGAATGAGGACATGGAAGCTATAGACCGTGCTACCACTGAACTCAACACAGCCTGGCAGGCTGCCAGCGAAGAGATGTACAAAGCCGGTCAGACAGCCGGGGCAGGAGCCGAAGCAGGAGCCTCAGCCGGCCCTGAAGGCAGCCAGGGCGGCGAATCAAAAGGCAGCGACGACGAAGTTACGGATGTTGACTTTGAAGAAGTGAAGTAAAATCTGTGAAATATTGTAATATAAAGAAAGCTGTTCTGTGAGAACAGCTTTTTTTATACTATTTTTATACCCGAGAGAAAATGAAAGAGTACATGATTCCGTTCTTGTTGAAAAAATGAAAATATTGAAAATCCACCTGCTTCATATCGGCTTGTCCCTGTTTCTTCTTTGCCCGGTAATTCACTTTCGGGCTCAGGGACAGACAACCATCGATACGGTCTTTAATCAAACCGACAGAAACGGGAAAAAACAGGGATATTGGAAGAAAACAGATGCAAATGGTCATTTGATTTACCGGGGTTACTTTAAAGATAATAAACCGCTCGGAGCTTTCAAAAGATATTATCCGGACGGAACGCTGAAATCTCTCCTGTTTTATAAACCGGCCAAGGACACGGCAGAGGTAACCTTTTATTATCAGAACGGGAAAAAAGCCGCGGAAGGGAAATATTATCAAAAGAAAAAAACAGGCACCTGGAAATATTACTCTTTTTACCAGGATTTTTTGTCTTATATTGAAAACTATAAAGACGGACTGAAAGAAGGGGCCAGCATTAAATTTTATGCCAACGGAGACACCGCAGAGATCCTGGAGTTCTCAAAAGGACACAGGGAGGGAAAATGGGAGCAATTCTTTCCGGGGGGTAACCCAAAGCTACAGGCATGGTACAAACATGACAGACTGGAAGGCTCTTTTATTCTTTTCTATCCCACCGGGGAAAAACAAGTCTGCGGCTTTTACAGACAAAATTCCCGTGATGGAAAATGGGAGATGTTCGGCAAAGATGGAAAAGTTAATCTTACGATTTTCTACCAGAACGGCTTTGCTGAAAATGCCGATGCACTTGACAAACAACAAAATGCTCTGCTGGATTCACTCATAAAAAACAAAGGACGTTTCAAGGATCCTGAAAAATATGGCATAGATATTCTGCAGAAAAGATAATATGCTGACCCTACACCGGCCCCTGCCCATGAATACAACCTTCAGATCGGTTTTGACGTTTCTGTTTGTTCTCGTTTTCATCGTGCAGGGACATTGCCGGGAAGCCGGAATATACACCATCGTTCTTGCCGATAAGGAAGGAACTCCCTTCAGCATTGATCATCCCGAAGCTTTTTTATCCCCTCGTTCTCTGCAGCGACGGGCACGCTGTCACATCCCTGTCACATATAACGATCTGCCTGTTTCTCAGAGATATATTGACAGCCTGCGTACGCTGGGTATGAAAATTGTCTGCCGGTCAAAATGGTTCAATACGGTTACGGCCTACTGCGGAGATACGCTTTTGCTTGACACGCTCACATGGTTATCCTTTGTCAGGGAGATAAGACTGGTCAAGCCGGATCATCCCGTCAAATCGAAGCAAATAAAATGGACCGAACCCGAAAGCCCTGCAGGGGATTCGTTTTTTCCGGTCCAGCTTCGCATGCTGCATGGCGACACCCTTCACCGGATGGGTTTTACCGGAAAAGGGTTGCTCATCTCCATTCTGGATGCCGGTTTTTATCATGCAGACGTTCTTCCGGCCTTTGATTCCCTGTGGTCGAACGGGCAGATCAGGGGTACCTGGGATTTTATCGCACATAACCCCCAGGTGTTTGATGATCATCCTCACGGGATGAATGTCCTAAGCATCCTGGCGGGCATTGTTCCCGGGCAGCTAAGAGGGTCTGCCCCCGGAGCTGATTACTGGCTGCTGCGTACCGAAGATGTGTACAGTGAATACCCGGTGGAAGAGGAATACTGGACTGCCGGCGCCGAATTTGCCGACAGCGTAGGGTCCGATATCATCCATTCCTCACTGGGTTATTCTCTCTTCGACAACCCGACTCTCAGTTATTCCTATCAGGACATGAACGGCAGGACAACTACGGTTGCCAGAGCCGCTGTGATGGCAGCACGACGCGGCATGATCGTGGTTGTCAGTGCAGGCAATGAAGGAAACAAAGTCTGGCATTATATTATCTCTCCTGCAGACGCAGACAGTATCCTCGCTGTCGGAGCAGTGGACTCGCTTCAATATCCGGCATCCTTCACCTCCTTCGGACCATCTTCCGATAACCGTGTCAAACCGGATGTCAGCGCCATGGGAGTTAACGTTCTGATACAGGGCTCCAACGGCACCGTAGTACGCGGAAGCGGAACTTCTTTTTCCTCCCCCCTCATCAGCGGACTGACAGCCTGTCTGTGGCAGGCTTTCCCCGAAATGAACGCACAAGAGATCATCCGCACAGTGCGGGAAAGCACAGATCATTATCTGTCGCCGGACAATCTGACCGGCTATGGCATACCCAATTACCTCATTGCCTATACCCGTTTAAAACTGGTCCGGTATTTTTCGGGACATCCCTCCCCCCTGCTGGTTTATCCCAATCCTTTCAGGGATCATCTCACAATCGTCGTAAAAGCCGAAGAACCCGCATCTATTAAGCTATTACTGTTCGACCTGTCAGGAAGAAAAGTTCTGGAACAAATTTATGCCAACACAAAGCAAGGGATGAGAATCATTCAAACGGAGACAGGAAGCACCCTGCCGGCAGGAGGATATATCATGCAGGTCATCAATGGGCAAACCAGGGCAAACATCAGAATTGTAAAAATCAAATAACCGTGGAAACAAAAGAATATCTGACCCTCTCAGCGCTTAATCACAGAATCAGGAAAACCTTTGAAGAAAAGTTTCCGCAACCTCTCTGGGTGGTTGCCGAGATCAGTGAAATAAAAATCAATGCCAGCGGACATTGTTACCTGGAGCTCATTGAAAAGAAGCTCGACAGCGATCTTCCTGCTGCAAAAGCCAGGGCAGCCATCTGGGCCTATACTTTCAGGATGCTTAAGCCTTACTTTGAGACCACCGCCGGCAGACCCCTGGCCCCGGGACTTAAAGTACTCGTGCAAGCAGAAATCACATTCCATGAAGTGTACGGATACACACTGACTATTAAAGACATAGACCCTGCTTATACCGTCGGAGAGATGGCGCTGAAACGTAAAGAGATCATTGAGCGCTTGCAAAAAGAAGGCATCCTTACCATGAACAAAAACCTCCCCTTCCCGTTGGTGCCGCAAAATATCGCTATCATCTCCTCTGAAACAGCCGCTGGTTATCAGGATTTTGTTCACCAGCTCAACAACAATCCCTGGAAATATCGCTTCAACCATACACTTTTTCCGGCGATCATGCAGGGGCCGGAAGTAGAAGACACGCTGATAGAGGCCCTGGAAAATATCTATGAAAGGGAAGAAGATTTTGATGTTGTCGTCATTATAAGAGGAGGAGGTTCCCAGGCCGACCTGAGCAGTTTCGACAACTACCGGCTGGCTGAACATATTGCCCAGTTCCCGCTACCGGTTCTTACCGGCATCGGTCACGAAAAGGATGAAACCGTTACCGACCTGGTGGCTTACACCAACCTGAAAACTCCAACAGCAGTGGCAGAGTTTATCCTCGACAGAGTAAGAAATTTTGAAGAAGAGGTTATCGGAACTGCCGGCATTATCTTTCAGATGGCAGAAAAACAAATATCAACCTGCAACAATAAACTCAGACATTTTGTCTATGAAATGAATAATCAACTTTTGAACCGCCTTTCAGGCCATGTTAGAAAACTGGACAACATCAAACAAAAACTGTATTATCTCTCGGGAAAAACCCTACAGGGGAAAAAACATCAACTGTCAAAATACATCCGGGAGCTGGAACAGGGAGCCGGAAAGTATCTGGAATGGAACCGTCAGAAAACAGAAATGTTTACCCCGGAGATGACCCGGTTGGCAAAACAATATTTTACGGTCCGGAAACATCAGTTGACGATTCTGGGGAAGAGTCTCTCCTATCTTGACCCGGTCAATGTTTTAAGCCGAGGGTATTCCATTACAAGATTCCGGGGACACGCTCTGAAGCGATCCAAGGATGTCGGGCCGGGAGAGCTCCTGAACACAAAGCTTTTTGAAGGAGAGATCAAAAGCAAGACCATAAAATAATAGTTATAATTAAACACTTTTCCTATTTTTGCATAAATATAAGGAAAACACAGCCTTTTAACCGGCATGAGACATTCACTGAAAAAAATATCCCTTATTACTTTTCTCTCCCTATACGGGCTGATCTTGTCCCATGCAAACACCTCGCAGATAGACAGTCTTATACAAAAAGCAAGCACCTGCTCAGATTCGCTAAGAGTTGTTCTTTTTTCCGAGATCGCAAAAAGGTATATCAACACCTCTCTGTCCTCCAGTATGGATTATGCGCTAAAAGCTCTGTCATTGGCAGACAGTCTGGGGAATAAGCACCTGATTGCCGAAGCATATAACCGTGCCGGGACCGTCTATTATTACCTGAACAATTATGAAAAAGCCATTTTCTATATTATCCAGTCCCTAAAGATCAGAGAGAACCTGGATGAACTGCCTGAAATAGCCTCCTCTTACACAAACCTTGCCGTAATGTATATGGCTCTCCAGGAATACAATAAATCCATCTATTACAATACAAAATCCATTGAGCTGAAAAAGAAACTGGGGATTACAAAAAACCTCGGTGTCAACTACAATAACATGATGATTTTCTATCAGAAGGTAAATGACTGGACCAACTCCCTATATTGGGGATACAAAACCCTTGATTATAATAAGAAAGTGAAAGACCTCCAGTCTGTTGCCGATGCATATCTGAACATAGGAGAAATTTACCATAAACAGAAACATTACAACCGGGCACTGAAAAATTATCAGAAAGCCCTTGCTACTTCCGCCTCGCTGAATAACACATTTACTAAAACGCTCTTGTTAAACAACCTGGTGCAGCTTTATTTGGATCTTCAGGAACCTGCCATAGCTTACAGCTACCTTCAAAAAGAGGAAGAGATATTGAACAATTATTACAACTCCACTGTGTTACAAGGGTTCTACAAGAATCTATCCGCGTATTACAAAAGTATCCGGGATTACGGAAACGCCTATAAATACCTGAAGATTGCATCAGCCTATCAGGATACCAGCCGTAAAAAAAATGCCTATGACAAGATTCTGGGCATGCAAAAAAGTTATGACTCCCAAATTATGGAATATCAGATCCGTACGCTTAAGCAAAATCAACTGATCAAACAACTAAAACTTAAAAAGGGGAGAATAAGGGTATTGGAATTGGGTATTTTCTCTATTCTTTTATTTGTCCTGGTCCTTTTTACAGTATGGGCTTTCAAAAGGTTAAAAAGGTTAAAGAATGAGTTGGATCTCCGCAACAAATCTCTGGAAGAAGCCAATATCAGATTGTTTGAAACCGAAAAAGAACTTAAAACTCTGAATCAAACCAAAGACAAGTTTTTTTCCATCATAGCCCACGATCTGATCAATCCTTTTCAACCTATTTTGGGCTTATCTGAACTGCTGGTTACCGACCTGGAACGGTTGTCCGATGAAGACATTAAGAAATATGCTTCCCTGATCAAAGACTCCGCCATGAGGTTGTTTAACCTGCTAAGCAATTTACTGAAATGGACACAGGCACAAACCGGCAGACTCAATTATGATCCTGAAAACATATACCTGTCGGAACTTGTCAATGAGATTCTTTCGTTTTATAAGGAAAACGCACGGCTCAAGAGCATTCATTTATTGAATCATATCGATAAGAATATTCTCGTTTATGCAGACAGGGAACTGGTAAGTGCCATCATCCGGAACCTGGTCAGTAATGCCATTAAGTTTACCAATACTAACGGATATGTTAAAATTGACGCCGTAGTAAAAAAAGATTTCGTAGAGGTCTCTGTAGAAGATAACGGGACCGGCATTGATCCTGTAAGGTTAGAAAAAATATTCTCCCTTGAATCGGCTATTTCCACCCGGGGAACACAAAATGAGGAAGGAACCGGACTGGGGCTTATCCTTTGTAAGGAGTTCGTGGAAAAAAACGGGGGCAAAATCCATGTATCCAGCCGGAAAGATAAAGGAACGGTTTTTTATTTCACCTTACCCAAACCCCACGATAGGAAAAGGAAATGAAGAAAGTTGCTGTCATAGTCTTGCTGTTACTAATAATCCTATGTCCCTATACTGGTTACGGACAGACTCATGTCATTGACAGCCTGAAAAAAGAACTCAGTCATAATCTTTCTGACCAGGAAAAATCTCATCTGGCCAACCTCTTGGCCATTCAATATATGAAGCACAACAACATACTGCTGAGTTTACAATACGCATACATATCACTTGAATTCGCTACAAGAGCCGATGATGTCAAGACCATGAGTACCGCATATCTGAGGATTGGAAATAGTTACTCATTTGCTAATATCCATAATACGGCTCTGGAATTTTATCTTAAAAGCAAAAATATTCTGAAAGATACAACCCTTACCTATAACCTGGCCAGCACCTACCTATTTCTCGGACAAACCTATAACATGTTACAACAATATGACTCCGCCAGATATTATCTGGACCTTTCCGGAAAATACATATCTCGGTTAAACAAGAGAAAATGGGGAAATATTTTGCTGATTCTTACAGGAGAGCTTGAAAAAAATACTAAAAATTATACGGCCGCTCTGAATGATTATAACAAATCTCTTTCTGTGTTACAGGAAGAAATGGATACTTCCGGAATTATTAAAGCCTTATTTTATATAGCAGATCTTTGGGAGGAAACAGGGAACTATCTGAAAGAACAGGAAGTACTTCAAAGGATCCTACAGCTTGCTAAACGCTCTCATAAACAGCATAGCACGTGCAAGTCAATGATAAAATTGGCTCACTGTTTTCTTGAAACGGGGAACACGGATCAAGTCAGATCCCTGCTTGCAAAAGGAGATTCCTGTGCTTCGTCCCTGGAGGATATAGAATTAAAACAAGAGGTCTTTTTGATATGGTCCGGGTATTATGATCAAACACACAGCCCCCGGAAAGCTTACCAATATTTTAACAAATACCTGGAATCAAAAGATTCTTTACAGAATCAGTACTTCAAACTGGTAAAAAATCTTTTGGATATCAGGTACAATACCGAATCCAAGATCAAAGAACTGGACTTCTTAAAAAAGAATAATGAAATTCAAGATTTGTATTACCAAAAAAACATTTTTTATAAACACATCATTCAGGGGTTATTTTTCTTTTTCCTGGTTACGCTGATCCTATTGTTTGCAGTGTACATGATCAGACGGCGCTCACACCGTCAATTACTTGAAGCCAACAAAAAACTTCAAAAAATCAATACGGAGCTTAAAAAAAGAAAAGAGAAACAACAATTTGAGAATCAGGTCAGGAATAAACTTTTCATGATTCTGGCACATGATCTGATCAATCCTTTCAATGCACTCCTTGGTTTTGCCGGATTACTTTCGGAAGACATACAGGAATACAGCAGAAAAGAGATAAAGCGTCACAGTGAATTCATTTACCAATCATCCAAACAGCTTCATTTTCTTCTTGAGAACTTGCTTCAATGGGCCAGGATCCAGACCGGACGATTCAAGTTTGTACCATCCTATGTGGAAGTTAACAAAATCCTTCGCGATGTTACTGAAAGTTACAAGTTCATGGCTGACAAAAAGAAAGTAACATTATCGATTAGCATAGAAGATAATATGATCGTGTACGCAGACGATTCAATGATTACCGTTATTCTTCAGAATCTGATCCATAACGCAATCAAATATACAGGGGAGGGAGGTTCCGTAAGAATTAAAGGCACCCTGAAAAACGATAAGGTAACCATCTCGGTATGTGATACCGGATGCGGTATTTCAAAAGAAGAAATTGATAAACTCTTTGTGTTGGAGCACCATTTCACCAGGAAAGGAACTTCCGGCGAGCAGGGTACCGGACTGGGGCTTATTATCTGCAAAGAACTGCTGGCGCTTCATCATAGTACATTGCTGGTGGAAAGCAAACCGGGTAAAGGAAGTTGTTTCAGTTTTTCATTAATGCAAAAAAAAGATAATAACTAATCCCATGACAAAAAAACAACCAACGTATTCCGAGGCTATTTCGGAACTCGAGAAGATCCTGGCAGAGGTTGAAAACAACGAACCCGATGTGGATGAACTGACCGGCAAAGTCAAAAGGGCAGCCTATTTGCTTCGTTTCTGCCAGAAGAAGCTAAGAAAAGCCTCCGAGGATGTCACCGGCATACTGAAAAACATGGAAGAAGAAGAAGTGTAAAAAATGCTATTCTTCTTTTGGCTTTTTCAGTTTATGCGGCTGAATCATATGCTCCGGTGCAAGCAGCTCATCCAGCTCCTTCCTGGATAAGAGTTTTTTCTCCAGCACCAGTTCATAAACCCCCTTATTCGTCTCTGCAGCCTCTTTGGCCAGCATAGAAGAGGTTTCATATCCCAATACAGGATTCAGTGCTGTCACCAGACCGATACTGTTTTGCACCATCTCACGGCATTGTTTTTCATTGGCGGTGATTCCTTCAATACAGCGAGCCCGGAAGGTCTTCATGCCGTTTTTCAACATTTCAAGCGATTCAAAAAGACTCTGCACAATTACCGGTTCCATAACGTTTAGTTCAAGTTGTCCGGCTTCCCCGGCCAGGCTCACAGTAAGATCATTGCCGATTACCTTAAAAGCAATCTGGTTGACTACTTCGGGGATGACCGGATTGACTTTCCCCGGCATAATGGATGATCCCGGCTGCATGGCCGGCAAGTTGATCTCATTCAGGCCCGCCCGCGGACCGGAAGAAAGCAAACGCAAGTCGTTGGATATTTTAGACAACTTGATAGCAAGCCGCTTCAGGGCTGAAGAATACATAATAAAAGCACCGGTGTCCTGGGTCGCCTCCACCAGGTTCTTGGCAGTTTTCACCTCCAGCCCTGTAATCTTACGCAGGTATTTGACAACCACTTTTGCATAATCCGGGTCGGCATTGATCCCTGTGCCTATGGCTGTCCCTCCCATATTGATCTCCAGAAACAGATCCACATTCTCATTCAGCCGCTGTATCTCTTCTTCCAGGGTAGCAGCATACGCCTCAAAAGACTGCCCCAGAGTCATGGGAACGGCATCCTGTAACTGTGTCCTGCCCATTTTGATCACCTGCGAAAATTCTTCGGCTTTCTTACGAAACGCCTGCACCAACTCCTCGAGAATAATAATCAGGCTTTGGTTGCTGAAAATCAGTGCCAGCTTTACCGCAGTGGGATATGCATCATTCGTGGATTGGGAGAGGTTTACATGGTTGTTCGGATGACAATACTGATACTCTCCTTTTTCATGACCCATTATCTCCAGGGCCCTGTTGGCAATCACTTCGTTGGCATTCATATTGGTAGAGGTTCCGGCGCCCCCCTGGATCATATCCACCACAAAATGCTGATGATACTTCCCCTTGATGATCTCACGACATGCTTGTACAATGGCACTATGAACAGGCTCTTCCAGAAGCCCCAGCTCATAATTGGCTTCGGCAGCAGCCAGTTTCACCATGGCTAACGACTCAATCAAAACGGGATAAAAACTTAACGTCACCCCCGTTATGTTGAAATTTTCCATCGCCCTTAAAGTCTGCACCCCAAAATAACTCTCATAGGGCACCTCCCGCTCTCCCAAAAGATCATGCTCTTTCCTTTTCTTGCCGGATACATACTGTGCGGCAGCATGCAAAATCCGGGCGTTGGAATATTTCATCCTACGCGATATGACACGTATAATGTTGGAAAAGATATTAATAGCTGTTTTCCCATGTTGCAAGAAATAGTCCCTGTTAAGGATCAATACCTCAGAATCCTCGATAGCACGTGCCGATGTCGAATGAACACTATCCCCGGCAAGAGATCCCTCCCCAAGAAAATCCCCGCTCTGGAAAAAGACAAGTTTCTTTTCCTGACCATTGGTAAGAAATTTAAACAACTCAACCTCACCGGAATAAATTACAAATATGTTTTCCCGGGGATCATTTTCCCTGAACAGATATTCGCCTTCCTTATAGGTGCGGGCTGTAAGTTCATCTGCTACAACAGAAAGCTCTTTATCATTTAGCCCCCTGAAAAGCTCTATGGTCCTGATAAATTTTTTAATCTCCTGTTTATTCATAATACCTGGTTTTTAAGGTTCTTAGTTCTTAGTTTTTACTGCAAATTTTAAATTTCGCTATGCCCTGGGCTCTGTGTCTTTTATCCGCCATAGCTCGCAGAACAAATGCGAACTCTATCCTGTGTTTTTTTGTCGGGTTATATTATGTTTCCATGTGCTTTAAATGAAACCCTACCAGGTCTTTCAGAGGATAACGGACAATTTTATCAATTTCCATACCCCGTTTTCCGGCTATGGTTCTTAAGATATCCTGAAAATAATAGGCCACCGACCCGGTAGCTCTTATCTTATCATCAGGAGAAGAAAGCAACGGTTTTATTTGGATATCAAACAGTTTTCCAAATTCAGACTCCAAAATGGAATAGATGGTTTTATCCGTTTGATGTTTCCCTAAAAAAGGAGAAAATCCCGCCAGATAATAATTGGGTTTACCTTTCAGATAAATTTCATTTTTTAGTACGGGTATATTCACCTTATATTGATTTTCAAACGCTTTACTCACTTGCGGAGTTAACTCCCTGTCGAGCCATGCTTTCACCAACCGCAAGCCAAGTACGGCTCCGCTACCATGGTCTCCAAGCAAATATCCCAACGGGAGATTTCTTTTTATCAGGGTTTCTCCGTTCCATAAACCCACATTCGTTCCTGTTCCCAGAATTAATGTCACTCCCCGTTTTGTGCCAAACAAGGATCTGGCAGCACCTGTCAGATCGTCCTCCACGGTTATTTTTGCCGATGGGAAAATTCCCAGCAGTGCGTTCTTAACCCTATTTCTGTGATTATCCACATCACATCCTGCTCCATAATAATAGATGCGATCCACCCCTTCCCGGCTCAACCGGTCGGCCACTTCCTTGCTCCAGCTTACCTGTTGATTAAAATAGGGATTGTAACCGGCAGTCCTGAATAATACAATATTCCCGGGATCCTTCACAAGGGCCCATTCTGTCTTGGTTGATCCACTGTCGGCCACTACTGTCATAAGGGCATAAGTTACTCCTTTTTCTCTTTGATCGGTAATCTGATATCAAATTTCTATAAAGAACCTATTATATTTTTATCTGACAAAACTATTCTTGCCGGTCCCCCATAAATTTTTCCAGCATAGTGATGAGTTTATGCGGCTGAATAGGTTTGGCAATATATCCGTCACAACCGGCATCCAACGCTTTTTTTCTGTCTTCAGACATGGCAAAAGCCGTCTGGGCAATCACCCTAATATCAGGATACGTTCCCTTGAGTAACCGGGTAGCCTCATATCCATTCAATTCCGGCATCTGAATATCCATAAGGACCACATCCACATCCTCATGATTCTTCACTTTTTCCAGAACATCCAAACCGTTCCTGGCTCTGATGACAACGGCTTTTCTCACAGATAAAATCGCTTTCAGATATTCAAAATTAGACTCGTTATCTTCGGCGATAATCACTTTTTTTGTACTCCAATCGGAAACAGGTTTTTGCTGCTCTCCGGTTTCAGGTTTCTTTTCAGCAATTTCCGGAATTTCAAAATTCCCCGTTACAGGTAATGTAAAATAAAACGTGGAACCCTGGCCCTCCTCCGACTCGACACGTATATCTCCTCCCATTAACTCTGCCAGATTTTTCGAAATCCATAATCCAAGACCGGTCCCGCTAAACTCGCGGGTATAGGAATCATCAACCTGCCTGAAGCGATTAAATATCACCTTTTGCTTATCCCGGGGAATACCTATGCCTGTATCTTTAACAAAAAACTCAAGGATTTTCTTCTCTGTTAAAGAAAACCCGTACTCAATACTCCCTTTTTGTGTAAACTTCACCGCATTCCCAAGTAAATTGGATAAAACCTGCTTAACCCGTATGGCATCAGCCAATATCCTGAACTCCTGATCAAAAGGTCTGGTCAGCACCAAACGAACCTGCCCCTTCTTAAGCATTATTTCCTTTTCAAAATATGCATAGAGTTCATTAAGCAATTCATTTATATCAAAAGGGTGAGGGGCAATACGCATATGTTTGGCTTCAATTTTAGCTACATCAATGATGTCGTCTATTAATTTCAGGAGGGTCTGGCTGCTTAGATTGATCAAAGAAAAATATTCCTCTTTCTGTTTTTCCTCTAACCGGTCCGACTGAAGGATATCCGAAAAGCCGATGATCGCATTCAGGGGAGTACGGATTTCATGGGACATGTTGGCCAGAAATGCGGTTTTTAACCGATCAGATTCTTCGGCTCTCTCTTTGGCCTTCTTCAATTCAAGTTCGGTTTTTTTACGCTCCGTAATATCCTCTTTAATGGCTACATAATAAACGATCTCTCCTTTTTCATTTTTAATGCCGGATATGGATGCCAGTTCCCAAAATAGCTCTCCGTTTTTTTTCTTGTTTTCAAATTCCCCTCTCCATTCCTTTCCCTTGGTAATGGTTTTCCACAGGCCCTTGTAAAAAGAGTCCGGCAAATTTCCTGATTTCAGGATCCTGGGGTTTGCCCCTATCGCTTCTTCCGCAGTATATCCGGTAACCTCTGTAAACTTAGGATTGACATACTCTATTTTTCCATTGTGATCAGTAATCACAACAGAGGCCGGAGAGTGATCTACCGCACTGGATAACACCTTTAATTGCTTCTCATATTTAACCCGTTCGCTGATATCCGTGATCGAGACCAGAACCAGATCCCATGTCATCTCATGCCCGGGAACCAACACCCACTTTATGATTGCATCAATATTCACGTCCGGGGCATTAGTTTCTACTACGGTCTCAAAAACCTTTTTCCCTTCCAAAAAAGCAAGAGCTACATCAATAAAAACAACCACCAGGAGATCATGGATCTCCTCCGTCAGCATTTGTTGTAGCTCTTGTATACTGGAAACCCCGAAATATTTCAACGTTTCATTATTACAATCCAGCAAAACAATTTTTCGGAGGATCTCCTCAACAACGCTTCGGTTCTCTTTTAAATACTTACGCAAATCTGTTACTCCCTGCTCATGGATCTTTTTCAGAGATTCTTTTACCGCAGAAAAATCATGACTGAATAACGGAATGGGAGAATACTCAAGGATGGTTCGATATTTCAGTTCCCTTTCGTGCACTTCGCTCTCTTTCTTTTTTTCTTCTGTTATATCTCTCACGAACAACCAGAACCCCTCCTTCTCTCCCTTATCATTGTATCGCAGAAATGCCTGTACGGCGAATATAACAGCATATCCGTCCTTTGTAACAAACTCTTTTTCATACCTTTGTGGCTGTCCTGTCGACCAAAGCTTATCTAACAAAGTACTCTCCTCTTCGGAACGCCAGGCTGAAGAGGTGATTTCCCAGTAATTTACTGTACTTAGTTCCTCTTCATTATACCGGATCAAATGCAGGAAAGAAGAATTACACTCAAGAAAACATCCCGACCGGTCTATGGAGATAGCCCCCTCATGCATGTTTTCATGAAGATTTCTGTATTTCTTTTCCGATGCCTCTAGGGCTTTCAGCATCTTGTTCTTTTCCGTCACATCCCTGAACCAAAGAATGATGGTGTCTTTTGTATGATCAACCCGTTGAACAATCAGGTCAAAAAACACATTATCTTCCTGGTGAAGTGTAACCTCCCGGGCAAGTCCGTTAAAATCACCTTCCTTTTCGGACAACTGCATTATCCGGATTAATCCGGATTCTCTGAACATTGTAAAGTCATCCATGAACCGGCCTTCCAGTTCCTGTTTTTCCATCCCCAAGATCCGGAGCATCGCACGGTTTACCCTGCATATTCTATGATCCGCATCCAGGATAATAATACCATCGGGGGAATACTCCACAATATCATCAAGAAATTGACGTGTTTTCCGGTTTTCAGCCTCTGCCTTTTTTTGCTCATCGATAGGGACCAGAAAACTCAAAGTTGCCGGTTCCCCTTCCCAGTATATCCTGAAACCCGTAATACGAAACCAAATAATCTTTCCATCCCCGTTTTTTCCTCTGAATTGATAAGATATTTCATCACTGTCCCCCCTGAATCTATTAGCCTGTTCTTTTCTTACGCGCTCCACATCATCTGGATGGATAAAACTCCACATATCACCCGTAAGCAACTCTTCGTCAGAAAGATTATAGAACTCTTTAACCCTGGAATTAAAATATTTCAAATGATTCCCCTGGGTAACAACAATCAACTCCTGGGCTGAATTGAAGATTTTCATGGCCAGATCCCTGTTCAGATTGTCCCTCCTCTTCCCATCGTCGTTCTTGATCATGTACACAAGCAAGAGGATATTAAAAAGTTCATCCGTGTTTTCAGGATGCACACTTTTCACCCAATATGTTTTTTTCTCAGGAGGAGCTTCAAATTTCTTTTGATCACTCAATACTACAACGGGGATTTCTGTACTTTTCAGGAGGTCGTTAATCTGGTTCTTATGATCGACACAAACAACAGCAACATCAGGATGCTTCGCTTTTAATATTTGCATAAAAGCTCCCTGATCCTCCCGTACTTCAATATTGTGGGAAAAAATATTTTTCTCAGCCAGAAAAGCATGGACCTTCTCAGGAATTTCTGAAAATGATTCCGTAATATAAAAAGCGATAGATAAATCTTTCGTCATGCCCAAAAAAATTGTGAATTCCTGAATTGTGAGTAAATCAACAGCCCTGGGCAAAAATAAATAAATAATCGTAGAGTACAACCAAAAAAGAGGGCCGGTTTTCCGGCCCTCCCCCTATACGTAATGTCTTACAAACCTAAAATTAAACTTACCAAACCTTGGCTCAACGAAGAATAGTGTTCTTAATGTTACCCTCGATAAAAATAACGATTTTTTTTAATTTATGTTACAACATTTGAAAAAAAAATAAAAAAATATTTCTGTCTGTCCGTCCCTGTGGGCAATCCATGCTTTTTAAAAGTTCTTTTTCATTAAGAACCTGTTAAAACCGGAAATTGATCCCTGTCATAAAATGAATGCCGGCCTGAGGAAAATATCCATCCATTACCTTATGCTCATTGCCCTCATAATACTGGTATACCCAAGCATTTGTTTCATATTTTGTATTCAACAGATTGTTGATCATGGCCGTGATGCGAAATGTCCTGAATATCTTCGTCTTAATATTTAACGTAAAGAGAAGGTCATTGACAAAATAGGGATCCAGTTTTCGTTCCTCGCTGGCGGTGTTGTCAATATACTGTTTCCCCACATATCTGGCCAGCCACTGCATCTCCAGGGGTTTTATCAACTGAAATCTGAATACACTGTTTGCGGTCACTCCGGGAGAAAAGGAAAGATCTGTCTTTCCAAGGAAAAAAGAGCGCTGTGACCAGGTATCCCAGTCATCTACATATTCCGTGAAATTCAGGATCTTGTTTCGGCTCAGGGTCAGGTTTCCCTCCCACGACAATTTCTTTGTAAGATTTGTCATTGCCTGCAGCTCCAGCCCCAGCCGGTAACTTTTCGGAACATTGGTCATGATCGGAACCCCTACATTGTTTATCTGTCCGGTCATAACCAGCTGATCCTTATAGTCCATGTAATAAAGATTGGCATGAAGATCAACGGGTCCGGCAATCCACTCCGATCCTGCTTCCAAATCCTTCAGGGTCTCCGGCCGGGGTGCCGGGCCCCCGGCCGTGGCTTCTTTGAAATCATACCGGCTGGGTTCACGGTGGGCCAGGGCATACGACCCATACAATGAGACTTTATCCGATATCTTCCAGGAAAGCCCCGCTTTGGGGTTAAAAAAGAAATACTGATGCTCCTGTGTCAAATCACGCCGGTCATCATCCGGGCCTTCCATCCGATACCCGATCCGCCTCCCCTGCATATCAAGATACAGCTTTACCGATCCTGATAATGCATAATTGACTTTTCCGTAGAGGTTAAAATCCGTTTTTATCCCCAGATTATCATACCAGCGATGACCTTTCTCGCCGTTACTGAAATATCTGGCCCATATCACTTTACCAAAATGTCCCCCATCATACTTGTTCCAGGCTCCGCCTATATTCACATCCCATTTCTGCTTTTTCACTTTGAGATTATATATCACTCCGAAAAAATCATTTTCCAGCCATTTCTGACGAATCAGATCCGTAGTGGTTATGGTATCGTTACCGGCTATCACATCTTTTAAAAGATAATCTCCCAGCGTCTGGTTTTCCTTATACTGTTCGTAATATCCTTTTCCATGGGTGTAATGAGCCGCCAGGTTCAGAAATACCGAAGGAGAGAATTCTTTGGAATAAAGCAACTGGTAATGATCCTGCCAGTAATTATCCGTCTCATCGTTATAATACCGGATATGCCCCTCCTCATCCGTATACCGGCCAATACCATTATACCGGCGGTTGGTCTGTAACGTATCTTTGGGAACCCCATCCCATGCCTGGTAAGTTTTTTCATAACCCGTCATGATCACCAGACGAATAATATCTTTTTTCCTGCTGTACCAGGCACTGGTCAGGGCCATGGACTGCAGATTGGATGCAGCTCTGTCAATATACCCGTCAGAGGTTATCTTCGACACCCTCGCATCAAAAGAAAACCGGTCTTTAAGCAGGCCTGTCCCTATCTTCAGGGTGTTCCTGAAGGTGTTATAGGAGCCCGCCGACGAAGATATTTCAACATAGGGTTTCTTTTCCAGGGTGAAAGTACGGATGTTCACACTGGCACCAAAAGCTCCAGCTCCGTTGGTCGAAGTACCTACTCCCCGCTGTACCTGTATGTCAGCTACCGAAGAAGCAAAATCGGGCATATCCACCCACCACACTCCGTGACTTTCACTGTCATTTAAGGGGATGCTGTTCATGGTTACATTGATGCGGGTCAGATCTGTCCCCCGGATCCGGAAAGAAGTGTATCCCACCCCGGCGCCGGCATCCGAGGTAACCACAACCGACGGCACGGTCCTGATCAGATACGGAATATCCTGTCCGAGATTCTTTTCAGCAATCTTCTCCCTGGTAATATTTGTATAGGTAACCGGCGTTCCGGCAGAAGCCCTGACCCCCGCTACCACCACCTCATCCGTCAAAATGGCAGATGGTTTGAGTGAAACCTTTATTACCGTATCCCCGGACAGACGAATCTCTTTCCGTAACGTTTCATAACCTATAAAACTAATCTTAAGAAGATAGTCTCCTGCCGGTAGTTTTCCGAACAGGAAATTACCGGAATTATCGGTTACAGTTCCCCGCGAGGTCCCTGCCATAACCACATTGGCCCCCGGCATCGGCTTACCGTTCTCATCCGTAACCCGGCCCGCAAGCCTGTTCTGGGAAAATACATAAGTACCCCATACAACAAAAAACAACAGAAAAACAACCTTTTTCATGATGTCCTCCTTTTTTTGTTAAACATGTGGGGAATAAGGTCAAACTCCCTGCGCCGGCATTACCCGGATCAGGTTCAAAGGGTTTGATCTCAGCCTGAAAAAAGGCACCCCCGTAAATCCATACAAAAATAAAGATTATCCCGGATTGCGCAATAGAGATTTCGAAAAAATCTTCTATGGTGCACCCGTCTGCGGTCGGGTACTGGGTAAATCCCGACTTAGGAATTCACTGTTATGGTGAAAAGCCAAAACAGATGAAATCCTTTGTCGTTCCGCAATAGAAAGCCCACTGGTTTTCTGTTGCGGAATTTAGGATTATATCTTTAACAGACAATAAATATCCTCTAATAAATCAGGGGATATTATACTTCATCAATCTCTCTCTCTTTCTGGAGAGGATCGTGAAGGGTAATAAAAAAAGGAGGGTCTCCCCTCCTTTCTTCAATGTATTCTTTTTTTTGCTATGCTTCTTTCTCTTCTTCTTTTTCAACTTTTAATACCTCTTTGATAGCTTTGTAAAAAGTTTCTTTCGGAATAGCTCCCAGTGCCATCTGTGGGGCATCGCCCTTGGGACAAAACAACAACGAGGGAATACTGCGGATGCCAAAAACTGCAGCAAGCTCCTGCTGTGCTTCCGTATCTACTTTATAAAAATTCACTTTCCCTTTATACTCCTCCGATAATTCATCAATAATCGGAGCTACCATCTTACAGGGCTGACACCAATCGGCCCAGAAATCTATGATACAGGGTTTATCTCCCTTAAAATTCCATTCCTGGTCTTTTGTGTAATCAAAAACCTTTTCCTTAAATGTTTCAACTGTCAAATGTTCTGCCATTTCTTTATTTTTTTCTGTTTGTTATTTTAATTTGGAATGAATCAAAATATATGCCATTCACAAATCAGGCGCAAAGATAATTCTTTTATTTATAGAAACGATAAGTTTATTGTAATTTTGCATGATTATTTTACAAAAGTAATTGAATCTTGGATAAAAATATGACAAAAAAGAATATACCCGCCTTTCCCGACCCGGAGCATTGTCTGAAACTCCCTCTTTTTAAAATCATATCGGAGGTGAGTGAACAGTTTGATGTTCCGGCATATGTGGTTGGAGGCTTTGTAAGGGATTGTTTGCTCCAAAGAGATAACCCTTCTATGGACATAGATATTGTGGTCGTGGGAAAAGGCATAGATATAGCCCGGGAAACGGCCGGAAGATTATCCCCGCGCCCCAAAGTAAGCATCTTTAGAAACTTTGGTACTGCCATGTTCCATTTTAAAAACATGGAGATCGACTTTGTGGGGGCCAGAAAGGAATCCTACCGGAAAGATTCCCGAAAGCCGGTTGTGGAAGACGGTACGCTGGAAGACGACCAGAAAAGACGCGATTTTACCATCAACGCGATGGCCATATCCCTGCACCCCAATTCCTACGGACGGTTCCTGGATCCTTTTAACGGAATGCATGACCTGCAAAACAAAATCATCAGGACACCCCTTGATCCGGACATCACCTTCTCGGACGATCCCTTAAGGATGCTGCGAGCCATTCGTTTTGCCACCCAGTTGCACTTCCGGATTGCCCCTGACGTTTTCCTGGCTATGAAACAAAATCATGAAAGGATACGGATTGTCAGCATGGAAAGAATCGTGATCGAACTGAACAAAATCATGATGAGTGACAAACCTTCCACCGGGTTTCTACTACTGGATCAATCCGGATTGCTAAAAGAAATCCTTCCTGAACTGGATGCCCTGAAAGGAGTGGAAACACGCAACAATGTTCAACATAAAGATGTATTTCTGCATACCATACAGGTCCTGGACAATATCAGCCGGAAAACAGAGAACCTCTGGCTGCGATGGGCTGCCCTGCTACACGATATCGCCAAACCTGCCACCAAAAAATTTATCCGGGACCAGGGCTGGACGTTCCATGGCCATGAATACCTCGGATCCAAAATGGTCCCGAAAATATTCAGGAGACTTAAACTGCCCATGAATGACAAGATGAAATATGTCCAGAAGTTGGTAGCCTTGCACCTGCGCCCTATCGCTCTCACCACCAGTGAAGTAACCGACTCTGCCGTCCGGCGCCTGCTGTTTGAAGCCGGCAATGATATCGATGACCTGATGTCCTTATGTGAGGCAGACATAACTTCCAAAAACGAAAGAAAAGTCAGACAACATCTGGCTAACTTTAAAGTGGTCAGGGAAAAACTAAAAACCATCGAAGAAAAAGATGCGGTCCGCAATTTTCAACCCCCGGTAACAGGTGAGGACATCATGAAAACTTTCGGAATACCTCCGTCCAGGACCATCGGCATTCTGAAAGATGCCATCAAGGAAGCCATCCTGGAAGGGGCCATAAGAAATGACAGGAAAGAAGCTTACCTGTATATGATTGATCAGGCGGAAAAACTTGGCCTGGAAGTGAAAAACAACCTGTTGGAAGAAGAAAAAGACCCTATCTGAGGTCAAGTTTAAGCAATACCGGCAGGTGATCGCTGAAACCGCCCGTATATCGCATTCCCGCATAGGTACGAAACGGGATGCCTCCCCGTTCCTGGTCCAACAGAAAAGCAGGCCTGAATATCCGCACCTCCCGCACCAACCTGACTGCTTCTTTTGACACCAGAAACTGATCAAACAACCACCAGCGACGGTCATAATACAGCGTCCCTTCTTTCTTCCGGTTTGCAGGCTTCATCATGTTAGTCAGATTTCCCCGGCCACAGGTCATGGCAACAGATGCATCGGAAGGCTCGTCATTAAAATCGCCCATCACCAGAATCTTACGATCCGGCTCTACGTCTTTTACCGAATCGATTGCCCGCAAAAGTACCTGCGCCGCCACCTGCCGGTACGGTTCGCTTTCCAGATACCCTCCCAGACGCGAAGGCCAGTGATTCACAAAACAAACCAGAGTATCTGAGCCTGCAACCAAAAGAACCGAAAGGATATCCCGGGTTTTCTTTTGCGGATGATGTGGAAAATATACCGGAACCGCCCGGGAGGAAAGAACGCTGACATGTTTTTTCCGGTAGAGCAATGCCACATCTATTCCCCTTTTGTCAGGCGACTCATAATGAATCACTCCATAATCAAACTTCACAAAAGGAGTCTCCCGGGTCAGATAATGCAACACCCAGGCATTCTCTACTTCCGCCAACCCGATCAAATCCGGAGGGTCCCACTCCCCCGCCGCCATAAACACCTTATACAGATGATTGGCTTTCTGTTGGAAACGTTTCCAGCTCCAGTGCTTTAAACCGTCGGGAGTGAACTCATCATCCAGCGTAAGTGAATCATCAAAAGGATCAAAAAAGTTTTCCGTATTGTAAAACATTACTACGGATAAGTCGGGCTGGGAATATCCGGACTCCCCAGTAAAAAAAACCGGGAGAAATACCGTCAATACTATCAGAACGCTTCTGTTCACCTTGAAGTTATCGAGTCAATACGCTCATACGCTCCGAGGTCAGGATGCCCGTCTGCCGTCCTGTCATTGCCCAGCAGGTCGGCAGGTACCGACAACCCGATCTGCAGATCACCTTTATCCCGGGCAAAAGCAAGGGAGTCCAGTTGAAAATCATAGTCAGCCTCCCCGACAAAACCAGGATCGTTATTCAAAAAAACCTTGCGATAATACGTGGTATCCCTATACTTTTCCGGATCTTTCACTTTCAACAGACAATGGTCAAAAAAATATTGAAAACCCACCTCATCCGAATAGGAAGATAAGCCCACTTCCGATTCCTTATTCCCGTATATGATCATATTCAGGAAATCAGCGCGTTCCAGAGCTCCCGTAAACACAACCGTATCCCCCAGATTATAGTAATTGGTCAGTAAAAGAGAAGGATTGGTCCGGTTTGACCAGTTCCAGTAATTGGCAATGGTACAATGAACAAAACGGTAGTCTCCACCGGTAGTAAGCGACAAGGCATACGATCCGCAATCGGCAACTACACAGTTCTCGCCCCGTATCCGCGCGCCTACGCTGGAGATGCCGGCAAAAGTCATGTGTTGTATTATTGTGTTGCTGATATGGAGATCAGGGAAAGAATCGGCTGAATAAAAATTGCCCAGATGAACGCCATAGATCCCATTCTGAATAACAGCATGATCTATCAGGTTGTGGTTGCTCCCGTTCAAAAAATATATACCGCTCCACTGTCCCGGAATATCGTCATACATCTCTTCCGGCCGGTCGCCCGAGAACAGCACCGGCTCTTCCACCGTACCCTGAACAATCAGAGTCCCGCTGACATAAATTGTAGAATTAAAATGGCTGTATATCTTTACCCCGGGCCGTATGGTCAGGGTGTGTGACGTATCCACCAGCATGGAATGAATGATCAGATAGGGTTTGTCATTCTCCCAGGTTTGAGTCGGTACCACCTGACCGTCCACCAGGTGCACGTCCTGGCCCCATGCTACAAGATCTACATCCTGCTCCTGATCATTCACCCTGAACACCACCGAATCCTTCACGAGCAAAGGCATATTGCCTCCCAACGGATTAATGGTCACTTCTACAAACACATACAAACTGTCACGGGGATTTATTTCAAGATCATCAACCTCCTTCCCGGCCACTCCGTCAACATTCAGCCTGTAAGGGGAAGATGCGCCCCTGCCCAGTCGTACCGAGGCGATCTTCACCCGTTTGTTATAGGGATTATGTACCGTAAAATACCGGGTGGTCGAACCTATCGTTGTAAAAATGGTGTCAAAAAAAACCGTATCGGTTGAAAAACTTAACCTTACATCAGGGCTGGTCAGGAAATCTTCTTTTCTACAAGAAAAAAGAATGCCTCCCGTGATCAGAATGACCCATACCGTTATTTTCCTGACATCACCCATCTTCGTTCATGATCCATACATGTTCAGATATAAAGAATAACCCTTTCCGGGCTATCTTATTGCCTTTTTGTCTTAGATAAAGTCTTTTTCCTGTAATCCGCTGAAAGCACGAATACCTTTTATATAATAGCGGTAAACGATATTTTTTTTATACACCCCGTATACCGGTCCGTCTGACAACCCGGAGAGTTGCTTTCTCTTTTCCCGGAGCATCCTCAAGTGCCTCCAGAAAAAAACATGTGCTTTCCATACCGCCAGATGATGCCGGAACTGCAGTTCTGCCAGAAATTTCAGCGCCGCCACCCCATCCAGGATCAATCTCACCAGTAAGACTTTCCACAATTTGTCTTTGGGAAGATTTTTAAAAAGCAGAAAAAGATCATTTCTGAAATTCAGATAGGTTTTTCGGGGATTCGCCTCATTCAACGAGGCCCCGCCCACATGATACAAAACACTGGCAGGAAGGGCATACACCATGTGCCCGCTTCGCTGCATGCGCCAGCATAGGTCTATCTCCTCCATATGGGCAAAAAAATCAGGATCCAGCCCTCTTTGTTCATGATAAACATCGGCCCGGACCATCATACAGGCCCCGCTGGCCCAGAAGACCCGCATCGGGGTATCATACTGCCCCCGGTCTTCTTCAATGGCATTAAATATCCGTCCTCTGCAGAAAGGATAACCAAAACGGTCAATAAAACCTCCCGCAGCCCCGGCATATTCAAACTTCTCTTTCTCCCGGTAAGATTTGATCTTAGGCATGCACGCTCCCGCTTCCGGATGGCTGTCCATAAAATCCACCAGCGGGTCCAGCCATCCCCTGGTTACTTCCACATCCGAGTTCAGCAAGACATAATACCCGGCCTCCACTTGCTGCAAAGCCCGGTTATATCCCCCGGCAAAACCATAATTTTCCCCCAACGCAATAACCCGGACCCGGGAGTAATTCTCGGTAACAAAAGCAACCGACCCGTCCTCCGACCCATTATCCGCCACAATAATCTCTGTATCCTCCCGGTCACTATATTTTACCAGCACAGGGAGAAATTTCTTCAGGAGGTTTTCTCCGTTCCAGTTCAGTATCACTACGGCAACTTTCGTCATGAACCCATATTTATGCAACCAAAGATAAACGATATCCGGCACAGGCAACTACCCATCTTCTGCATTTTCCTTCAGCAGCGGGGAAATCTTCACCTTATTCTTTTTCACATCTTTTATCCTATACTTCCATCTGCGATGTGACCACAGCCAGTATTCCGGCTGTTCCATAATAAATCTCTCCAACATCCTGACATGCTTTTCCGTTATGGCATAAGGAGCCTCATTGCGCGGATCCAAACAACAATCATGGAACTCCAGCTTATAATGCCCTCTCTTTTTTTTCTTCATCACCAGAAAATAAACAGGATCGCCGAACTTCCTGGCAATCTTCTCAATACCCATAAACACAGCAGTCTCCTGATTTAGAAACCGGGTAAAATATTCCGTCTCAAAAGGCAAAGGAGACTGGTCTGCAACAAAATAAGACATTACAGGCAACCCCTGTTGGTGATAAGAATATATTTTCCGGTATACTCTGCTCATGGGCACCACCTCATCCAGCCAACGCATGCGTGCTCTGGTCAATAATTTCTCGATCACTTTGTCATGAAGCGGTTTATAGACAGCCATCACATAATAGGAAGTAGCTGCCGTAAAAGCATTGGCCCACTCCCAGTTTCCATAATGGGCGGAAGCAAGGATACAATGAATCTTTTTCCTGTTCATCTCCTCAAAACGCTGATAATCAAGCTCGGAAAACTCCACTCTTCGCTGCAGCTCCCGGGTGGAAATATGGATCATCCGGACTTCCTCGACAATCAAATCACAGAGATGCCTGTAAAACTTACGCTCAATCTCTTGTCTTTCCTCATCGCTTTTCTGCGGGAATGCATGGAAGAGATTCTCCCTGACGACAGCTTTCCGGTATCCCACCAGGGAATATAGCAGCAGAAAAAGAAAATCAGAAAAAAGATAATGCACAGGCGTGGGCAACCAGGCTACAGTCCAAAAGAAGCCATACCCAAGATATGAAAGAAATGCTTTCATCAGCTCCCGAGGTGGTCTCTGATAATCCTGTATATCTCTTCAAACACGCCACTGGCCCCTGCAATAATCTCCCGGCCATACAGATAATCCTCTCCCCCCCTGAAATCCTGCACTTTCCCTCCGGCCCTCTTAACCAATAAAGCGCCGGCAGCCACATCCCAGGGACTCAGATTGTACTCATAAAAGCCTTCGTATCTCCCGCAGGCCACATAAGCCAGATCGGTAGCAGCCGACCCGAGACGCCTCACCCCTTGCGTCTCTAACATAAACTTTTTAAGTACTTCCATATACGGATCAATCCGGTCGAAATTTATAAAAGGAAAACCTGTCGCCAGGAGCGCTCCGTCCAGGGAAGACACATCGCTTGTTTTTATCTCCTTACCGTTGAGTGTAGGCATTCCCTCTCCGGCAACGGCAAACACTTCATGCATGGTAATCTCATAGACCACCCCCAGCACAGTCTCATCTCCATGCTGCAGAGCAATGCTCACGGCATAGGGAGGACTTCCATGGATAAAATTGGTCGTCCCGTCCAAAGGATCGATGATCCAGGTATAGGGTTTTTCTTTTTGTTCCGTGGTTTTTTCCTCCGTAAGAAATCCACTCTCCGGCAGCAACGCCGAAAGATGCTTTACCAGCATCTGCTCCGACTCTTTGTCCACCCGGGTCACATAATCATGCACTCCCTTGGACTGGATATCACCGGCACTAAGAACATCGCACTGCGACTTTATAAACGTGCCGGTTTCTACAGCGATTTCAATGGTAGACGTGAGAAGGGATGATATATCCATGGTTATATTTTTTCTGATAAGGTTAAAAAGACAAAGTTAAAAGATTATCTCAACCATTATTGTTTAACAAACGGTACATTTTCATCTGGGCATTTATCCTTGTCTTTTTCCCGTCTTGTTTATAGACATTGTTCAACTCCTTATTGACGACCCGTGTTTTCACATTATCCTGCAGCTGTAACTCCATAATCTTCCGCAACTCATCTTTCAATGGCTTGTCAAAAACAGGACTGAATATCTCCACCCGGTGATCCAGATTACGGGTCATCCAGTCCGCCGAACCGATATAATACTCTTCCTGGTTATCATTGCAAAAGATCATAATCCGGGAATGTTCAAGGTATCTGCCCACCAGACTATATACTTCAATATTCTCACTCAATCCTTTCTCTCCCGGAATCAGGGAACAGATCCCTCTTATCAGTAGAGTTATTTTAACCCCGGCCTGACTTGCCTTGTACAGGCGCATGATCATGTCCTGGTCCACTAAATTATTAAGTTTCATGAGGATATAGGCATCTTTCCCGGCCAGCGCATGCTTCGTCTCCCGGTCCACAAGCAAACATAGCTTCCTGCGCATAAAAACCGGAGAGGTCAGGAAATGGTGATACTGTACCGGAAGATACGGACTCTCCAGAAACTCAAATACCTTTCCGGTATCCCTGACCAGTTCGGGGTTGGCAGTCAACATCACAATGTCTACATATACATTGGCGGTCTCCTCGTTAAAATTACCGGTGCTGATGCCTGCATAACGGGTGGTTTCCTTCCCCTTTTTCCGCGAAATGTACAACAACTTTGCATGCACCTTAAGCCCTCTGATGCCAAAATAAACATTTGCCCCCGCTTCCTGCAGCTTTTTTGACCAGTAAATATTCGACGCCTCATTGAAACGAGCCTGCAACTCAATAATCACGGTTACGTTTTTCCCATTCTGACAGGCATTGATCAGGGTATTCATTACTTTCGAACCATACGCTACCCGGTAAGCAGTCATCTTAATCTCCGTAACATACGGATCTATAGCCGCTTCACGCAGTATATCCAGAAAATGACTGAAAGGATGATACGGAAAATGAAGAAAAAGATCCTTTTTCCGGATGGTTTCCAAAATGCTTGTATTTTTCCGGATAGCAGGATGGTTTATTTTGGAAACTTTCTTGTATTGTAACGACAAAGGCCCGATATTGGGAAACTTCATAAAATCTTTGAAGTTGTGGTATTTCCCTCCGGGGATAATATTGTCCAGCACATCCAGTTCCAGCTTTTTAAGGATAAAATTGAGCAGATCCGTCGGGATTGCATGATCATAGACCAATCGTACCGGCTGCCCCTTCGTTCTTTCACTGATCCCTTTGGAAATCTTCTCCAGAAAACTCTTGGACATATCATTGTCAATATCCAACTCTGCATCCCGGGTAATTTTAATCGTATGCGCCTCGAAATCATCAAAATGATAAATAGAAAATACATCAGGCAGGCCGACACGTATCACATCATCCAGAATAATAATGTATTTTTTCTTTCCGATCTGAGGCAAAATAATAAAACGCCCCACCTCCTTGGCCGGCACCTCCATCAAGGCATATTGCTTCTTTATCTCCGGATTTTTACTGGTCAGTTTTATGGCCAGATAGATAGATTTATCTTTTAATTGGGGAAACGGTTTCTCTGCATCAAGCATGATGGGATTCAACGCCGGAAGAACCTTGTCATGAAACACCCTGTGCAGATATTCCTCATGTTCGGCAGGAACACTGTGCTCGTCAACCAGGTAAATATTATGTCTTTTTAACGCATCTATGATCCGGAAATAGATCTTTTCAAATTCTTTCTGTTGCTCCAATACGATCTGTTGGATCTGTTTCAGGATTTTCTCCGGATTTCCCCCCACCAGCTTTTTAGCTTTAATATCCAACTCAACCATTCTGCGCAAGGATGCCACCCTCACCTTGAAGAACTCATCCAGGTTATCGGAAAAAATACCAAGAAAACGCAGCCTTTCAATTAAGGGGACAGAAGGATCTCCGGCTTCCTGAAGAACACGATGGTTGAAGGCCAGCCAGCTGATCTCTCTGTTTACAATCCATTTTTCCTTGGCCATAAAATCTCTCCCCTTATCCTTTATGTATTTAAAATCTCCTTGGGATAATGCACCTGGTGATCTATTATATTGGAGGTGGCTATCTTTTCCCATGCAGAGGTATCAAACCGGAAAAAAACAAAACCCGAAGTGGGAATATTGTGAATAAACTCCTCCATAAAGAAATTGGCCAGATCGGTTATTCCCGGATTATGTCCTACGATCATTAAACCTTTCGTCTCATCTTCCGTTTTCCTGACAAGAGATTCCATCTCTCCGTAGGAAGCCAGATACAGATCATCCTCCACCTGGATCTTCCTTCCGGAAGATTTCATAGCCCGGGAAAACAATATCGCCGTATGAAAAGCCCTGCAAGCAGGACTGGTGAGTATTCTATCGGGGATAGTGTATTCTTTCATGATATAGCCTCCCATCAACAGAGCATCCCGGATTCCTCTGTCTTTCAACGGTCGGTCAATATCCTTAAGATCCATATTGTCCCAATTCGACTTGGCATGCCTTACCAGAAAAAGTTCTTTCATAATTATTTTTTTTATAATAACTGACTTGCCAGTTCTGCCAGATAACTTCTTTCTCCCTTGACCAGGTTCACATGAGCAAAAATATCCTGTCCTTTCATCTTATCCGTCAGGTAGGTCAACCCGTTTGATCCGGTATCAAGGTAGGGAGAATCAATCTGTTCAATATCTCCTGTAAAAACAAGTTTGGTCCCTTCACCTGCACGGGTTATAATGGTTTTCACTTCATGGGGGGTTAGGTTCTGTGCTTCATCCACAATAAAAAAGATATTTGACAGACTGCGTCCCCGTATATAAGCCAGGGGTGTGATTACCAATTTTTCGTCCTGCAGCATCCGGTCAATACGCTGATAATCTTTACTCTGTGCCGAAAACTTGTTTTTAATTACCGAGAGGTTGTCAAACAAAGGCTGCATGTACGGCTCAATTTTCTCACTCACATCCCCGGGTAGAAAACCCATATCTCTGTTGGCCAACGGCACAATCGGCCGGGCCAGAAAGATTTGTTTGTAATCCCGGCGCTGGTGTAAGGCTGCCGCCAGTGCCAACAGCGTCTTTCCCGTCCCCGCTTTTCCCGTTAAAGCGATGAGCTGAATTTCCTTGCGCAATAAAGCATCCAGCGAAAAAGTCTGCTCGGCATTCCGGGGCTCAATACCATACGCCTGCACTTTTTCGACGCGATCCAGCACATGATTGAAAGGATCAAAATGAGCCAATACACTGGATTTATCATTCCGGATAATAAAATACTGATGGGCAAACGGCTTTACCTTGAACGGAACACCATCTACAGGCACACTGCGTTGTTCGGAATAGAGACCGGAGATCATCTCCGGATCCGCCTCTTCAATGGTTTGTACCTCATTGAAAAGATCATCAATATTCACAACCTTATCGGTAGTATAATCCTGTGCCAGGATATCAAGAGATTTGGCTTTCAGTCGAAGATTGATATCCTTGGATACCAGAATCACCTGATTATCCGGATGCTTGTTCGATACATATTCGGCAATCGCCAGAATACGGTGATCGGCTGTTTGCTCGGGAAAAGACGATAACATCCGGTCGGAAAAAGGTTTGCCCGTTTCAATAAACAACTTTCCCAGTCCTTTCCCAAGAGGAACCCCGTCGGTAAAAAGCTTGTCTCCGGCCAGCTTATCCAGCTCCCTCGTCAGCTCACGCGCATGAAAATTGATGATCCCATTTCCCTTTTTAAATTTGTCCAGTTCCTCCAGAACCACGATAGGAATGATTATATCATGTTCCTGGAAATGAAAGATACTCTGATAATCATGTAGCAAAACATTGGTATCCAGAATAAATATTTTTTCCTTGCCTTTCATATCCCCCCCACTTTAATATATTTACGGTAAAGATAACAGTTTATTTTTTCATTGATTATTTTACCAACCAGGAATCATCACTAAATTTGCATAAATTTTATTCTTATGGAGTTTTTAAAAGGGATACAAACACGAAGGAGCATAAGGGCATTCACCCATCAAACCGTTACAGACGAAGATATACATATTATTCTGGAAACAGCGATGATGGCCCCCTCGGCGGTCAACTGCCAGCCCTGGCATTTTATTGTCATCAGGGATAAAGACACATTTGGAAAGATCATGAAGGTGCATCCTTATGCCACGATGTTATCTACAGCGCAGGCAGCTGTTCTGGTTTGCGGAGATAAGAAACTTCAGCATGACGAGGGCTACTGGGTCATAGACTGTTCGGCAGCGACAGAAAATCTGTTGCTGGCAGCACATGCCCTTGGAATCGGAAGTGTCTGGGTCGGCGTTCATCCCAGAGAATCCAGAAAAAAGGCCATGCGCCAACTCTTTAATCTGCCAGAGCATATAGAACCGCTGGCGCTGGTAGCATTGGGCTATCCCACCGAAACACCGGAACAACCCACCGATCGTTACAAACCAGATCGGATTCATTTTGAGAAATGGTAGAAAAAAAACGATTCGGAAACTACCGGGAAGTTCTGGACTTTCTGTTTTTATCCCTGCCCATGTATCAAAGGACAGGCGGCGCAGCCTATAAAATTGATCTGGAAACCACACATACCCTGGATGCATTTTTCCATCATCCCCACACCCAATACCCTACCATCCATATCGCCGGAACCAATGGGAAAGGATCGGTGTCACATATGCTGGCCTCCGTGTTCCGGGAAGCAGGCCTGAAAACAGGCCTTTACACCTCCCCTCACCTCAAAGACTTCAGGGAACGTATCAAAATAAACGGCGATCTTATCCCCCAAAAATATATACTAGATTTTATCAATGATAATTTTTCTTTCTTCAGCACCTTAAAACCCTCTTTCTTTGAGATGACAGCCGCTATGGCTTTTCAATATTTCGCTGAAAAAAAAGTGGATATCGCCATCATTGAAACCGGTCTGGGAGGACGACTCGACTCTACCAATATTATCCGTCCCCTCTGTTCCGTCATTACCAATATCGGACGGGATCATACACAGTTTTTAGGAAATTCACTCCAGGAGATTGCTCTCGAAAAAGCCGGAATCATAAAAGATCAAACCCCTGTAGTGGTCGGCAAAAGTCAGCCGGAAACCGAACCGGTTTTACGTAAAGCAGCCCTATCCCGCCAGAGTCCTGTTTTTTTCGCCGACCGGTATTTTGAGATATCTTATTCCATGTTCACCCCCGCCGGCCACCAGGTATTCACCGTCCACAAAGACCGGAAACCATTTCTGTATAATCTTGAAACGGATCTGGCCGGCACGTATCAGCGTGAAAATATGGCAACAGTACTTCAGATCATTGAAACATTAAAGGATCATTACCGGATAGAGGAACTTATTCTGAGGAAAGGCCTGAAGAATGTCATCCTCAACACAGGACTGCACGGCCGCTGGGAGGTGATCAACCAGCATCCGTTGACGGTATGCGACACAGGCCACAATGCGGAGGCTTTCAGATGGCTCCTGCCACAGATCAAAAATACACCGTATAAAAAACTTCATATGGTCATGGGGTTTGTCAATGATAAACATTACCGGGAGATTCTGGAAATGTTGCCCAAAGATGCCAGCTATTACTTCACCCAGGCAGATATTCCCCGTGCACTTCCGGCAGAAACATTACTGCAGGAAGCTGAAAAATCAGGATTGTCCGGCAGGGTCATAAAACCTGTTTCTAAAGCGTTGGAAACAGCCCATAGCGAGGCTGACAAATATGATTTTATTTTTGTCGGCGGAAGTACGTTTGTGGTTGCAGAGGCTTTATAATGCTCACTGCGCCTGCCAGGTCTTTTCTTTTACCCCCTTGCTTTTGAGCAAGCTCAAGCAGAATCGGGAGAGAAAACATGCACCGGTTAAAAGGTTTCGGGACAAAAGGATACTGGATTACTTTCG